>JAZNZL010000145.1:0-4500 GCA_045594925.1 Clostridia bacterium | reverse complement strand
GGTCTTGGAAGATATGGCAGGGCAGTGGTCAGGGAGTTATTAAACAACGGTGCATCTGTGCTTGCTATAGATAAAAACAGAAAAATCGTAGATGAGCTGGTAGGCGAAATCCCACTTTGCAAATGCGCCGATATTACCGAGCCGGGCGTTATAAACCAGCTGGGAATATCAAATATTGACGTGGTTATAATCTCAATGGCGAAAAATTTTGAAGCCAGTGTTATGGCAACTGTGCTTTGCAAGGAAGCAGGCGTTAAAAAGGTTATTGTGAAATGCTCCAACGAAGCACATTACCGGATTCTCAGTAAGGTGGGTGCAGATGAGGTGGTTTTGCCGGAATACGAATCGGGCATACGCCTTGCAAAAAATATTTTAAGCTCCGGCTTTATAGATATTGCAGATATATCCGATAACATTTCAATTCTGGAGCTGGATATTAAACCGGAATGGGAAGGTAAAACCTTAAGAGAGCTCGACCTGAGAAAAAAATATAATGTGAATGTAATAGCCTTTAAGAAAAACGATAATATTGATATTGCCGTAAATCCCGATGCGGTTATGCCTGCAGATATGAAAATTATAGTAATGGCAGACCAAAAGCAAATCAATCGTATTAAATAAATACGCGAAAAGGGGTGCACAGAATAATGTTTGAAAGACAGCTTACTCGTAGCAACATCTGTCAGCTTTTGGAAAGCTGCGGCACACTGGAGCAGATGCTTTTTGACAGAGCCGACGAAATACGCAGTCAGACCAAAGGCAACCTTGTAAATGTGCGCGCTATAATAGAATTTTCAAATTATTGCCGCAGAAACTGTGCTTATTGCGGTTTGAACTGTCATAACAATAAGCTTGAGCGATACAGAATGGAACCTGATGAGATTATAGAAACAGCGCAGGAAGGCTACAAGGCAGGTTATAAAACGGTGGTGCTGCAATCTGGTGAGGATAAATACTACACAACGGATATGCTGTGCCATATAATAAAGAGTATTAAAGAAAAAACCGGTATGGCTGTAACTTTGAGCAGCGGAGAGATGAGCGAGGAGGATTATGCTCTTATCCGCAAAAGCGGCTGCGACAGATATCTTTTAAAGCACGAAACATCGGATTTTGACCTTTACAGCCGTTTGCATCCGGACTACAGCTTTTCAGACCGTATAAGGTGTCTTAAAACCCTTAAAAAGCTTGGCTTTGAAACGGGCGGAGGGTTTATGATAGGCTTGCCCGGACAGGATATCTCAACTATAGCAGAGGATTTGCTGGTTCTTAAATCCATCCCTTGCGATATGGCAGGTATAGGACCATTTATACCTCATCCGCAAACGCCTTTAAGAGATGCCAAACCCGGAAGCGTTAAGCTTACAAGGCGTGCTGTGGCGGTTGCACGGTTGCTTTTACCTGAGGCAAATCTGCCTGCTACTACATCATTGGCTGTGCTTGATAAGAGTGAAAGGGATAAGATTTTCTCCGGCGGCGCAAACGTTATAATGAAAAAGATTACCCCGCCCAAATACAGAGCTATGTACGAAATATACCCTGTAAATCACGGGAAGATAAAATCCATAGCTCAGGAACGGGAGGAAATCAACCGTTTGCTCACTGAGCTTAAAAGAGAATACGACTGATGCATTGTTAAAATTAAAGGAGTGAGTCATATGAGCAACGCACTGCACAGTGCAGAAAGAGTTCATATAGTTTTTATAGGCAAGCGCAACAGCGGAAAGTCTTCACTTATTAACGCTGTTGCCGGTCAGGACGTGTCAATAGTTTCGTCTGTGGCGGGAACTACCACAGATGCTGTCAGCAAGGTTATGGAAATAACCGGCATAGGCCCTTGCGTAGTGGTGGACACTGCCGGCTTTGACGATGAAGGCGACCTTGGCGCGCTCCGTGTGGAAAAAACTATTGAAGCGGTGAGAAAGGCTGATGTTATAGTGGCTGTTTTCTCCTGCGAGGATGAGGATTTTTCTGCATACGGGCAATTTCTGGAAAAGGTGGACAACAAAAACATAATTTGTGTTGTGAACAAATCGGATTTGTGCAAAGACTCTCCGGCGGTTAAAAAGCTTGAAAAGCTCTTTAATAAGCCCACTGTTACTGTAAGCGCTAAGGAAGGCAGTAATATTGACAGCCTGATTGAGCTTATAAAAAAACACGCTCCCGAAAAAATAGCAGAAGCCACCATAACGGGCGACCTTGTAAAAAAAGACGATACTGTCATCCTTGTAATGCCTCAGGATGACTCTGCACCAAAGGGAAGACTTATTCTGCCTCAGGTGCAGGTGATACGTGAGCTTTTAGATAAGGGAGTAAACGCTGTATGTACTACGGTTGAGTCACTTCCCGCTGCACTTGACGCACTAAAAGGCGACCCGTCACTTGTGATAACAGATTCACAGGTGTTCGCCGCTGTGTCGGAGATTATTCCAAAGCATTTAAGGCTTACGTCTTTTTCCGTTCTTTTAGCAGGGTACAAGGGCGATATAGAAGAATTTACAAAAGGCGCACGGACAATAGCCAATTTAAAAGACGGCAGCAAGGTGCTTATAGCCGAAGCCTGCTCACACACCACAACAGATGCAGATATTGCAAGAGTGAAAATACCCAATCTGCTTCACAAAAAAATAAACCCGAATATTAAGGTTCAGGTGGTATCGGGAAACGACTTTCCTGAGGATGTAAGCGAATACGACCTTGTAATACACTGCGGGGCTTGTATGTTCAATAAAGCCCACGTAATGTCAAGAGCCGCAATCTGCAAACGATCAAATACGCCAATAACCAATTACGGCATAGCTATTGCATACCTTACAGGTATTTTAGACAGAGTGGTTCTGCCACGGTGATTTAAATACAAAAAGGTGATTTATAAACAAAAAACCTCTCTTGAAAAAGAGAGGTTTTTGTGTTTTTACTGAACTGTGGTTTTGCCTATCAGCGGGGTCATATTTTTGCCCCACACGAATATATCGGTCTTATCTGCAAAATCAAACGTGGCTGTGAAAACTCCGATTCCGTTAAAGGTTTTAACATCTGTCTTTACTCCGTCAAAGGCATACACGCGGATAGGGGTGTCTTCAGTGTGGCATATTTTGGTGTATATCTTATCGCCCACACGATAGCTTTTCTTTACATTCAGCACACCAAGGGATATCTCTCCGCCTTTTACAAACTGGTTTGTTACTGCGTCCATATCATATTTGGTGTAATACACGGTGTTTCTGTCTATAAACAATCCGCAAATGCCGGCGTCTGTATGCAGTGTGGCTGTGTTGCCGGTTTTTATATCATAGGCGTATATTTTATCAGGGCCGTTAAAATACAGCATATCGCCTCTGCAGGCAAGACCGGCAAAAACTCCCGGCAGATAATAGCCGTTACCAAGGCGCCATTTATTATCAGTAATGATATTTTCAAATATCACACTTCCGTCAGAGCACACAAGGTCGTCCTCTTCAAACCAGTAGGTCTTTCCTGATGAATGAACTATTGAAGACACTCCGTGATGCCATTTCTGTTGGTCGTACTTGGTGGAATCCGCCGTAAGCTCACCAAGGTCAAAGCCGTAATGGGGTTTTTCCATAGTGGTTATTTTAGCAGTGCTCAAAAGCGCGTACTCGTGAAGCACTTGTCCGAATTTATCGTGGGTGGGGTCATCCCAGGTAAGGTCTATATGATACCAGTATCCGTCTACTTTTACAAGATTCCAGCTGTGGAGCATCTCATCCGAGGCTACAAAGGTACAGTCTATACCAAGCTCATCCATAAGATGCTTAAACGCATAAGAATACGACTGACACACGCCTGTTTTGGTAATCATTATTGAAATGTCGGAAATGGTAAGACTTTCGTCATATTCATAATGAAGCACCATATAATCGTGTACCGCCATAACCTTTTCAAACTCGGTCATGTCATTATCTATGTAATAAAGAATCTCGTCTGTAGCTTCTTCAATCTGGTTATGGAATTCTTTTATTTTTTCTTTATCGGTTTCTGTATACTCAGGTACAAATGATACTATAGTTCCATCATACACATAGTAGCGAAAAGAATCTCCTATATAGTAATAAAGTGGGTTATTATGCACTATGCTCCAGTATACATCGCCTACATCTTCTTCTTTGATACCAAAGGATTCAACGTCTATCTCTTCTTTTAGCTCATCCCAACCCTTTAAAACTATTTCTTCAAGGTCATCATCGGTGCTTGTGGCAGAAATAGTACGGGCGTGGTTTGTCTGCATAAACAATGGCTTTTTACAGGTTTTAAGCTCATACTCACGCGCCTGACAGGGTGTCAAATACAGCATTGATGCCAGCAAAACACAAACAATGAAAAATCTTTTCATATTTATTCCCCCGATAAAAACTTTTTTCTTATATTATCATATATTCGGCTGTTTGTAAAGGCTACTTGATTTAGTCTGCGCGGCAGCATTGTTGCTTAAGCACACGGGAGTCGAACACCGCATGGTTTGAAAACAGAAATTTCGTA
>JAZNZL010000144.1:0-5778 GCA_045594925.1 Clostridia bacterium | reverse complement strand
GCAGCTCCTGTTGTCGGAATATTTTTTTAAAAAGATACCGCCGCAGTGCTAAAAAACCTCCGGAAGTCAACCCTTGTAAGGTTGATTTCCGGAGGTTTGTTTAGTTGTTTTTTAAAATTATCTGTTCTTTGTAAGATAGTTGTGTATTACCGTAACAGCTTCGCCACGTGTTAAAATATCCGATGACCTGAAAACTGGGGCATTTGCATTTATTATGCCAAGTCCGCCTGCAATAGCTGCATAACCTTTGTGCTTGCTGTCAACATCTGTGAATGTGCAGTTGTAAATCCCCTCGATTTCTGCCGCTTTTTTAAAGCCAAGGGCATTTATCAGATATCGTACTGCATCTATGCGCGTAAGAGGCTGACCTATTTCTGCTTCTGTCAGAATACCGTTGTTTATAAGGCTTCTGTAAATGTCAGTATCATTTCCGTAGTAGTTGCCGTATATAGCCTGATAAACAAACTTCAAAAACTCTGCCTGAGAAATTTCTTTGTCAGGCGAAAGCAGACCGCCTTCAAAGTAGATACCGATTTTTGCAAGCTCGGTTGCTGCCTTTTCGCTGTAATGTCCTTTAAGGTCGGTGTATCCGTTGAATTTTTCTTTTATAGCTTCACCGCGGCTGTCAATTTTGTTACCTGTAAGTGCATCGTATATTGACGATTCCATTACAGCATAAACCAGTTCAGCGCTGACGTTCTTTGCTTGCTTTCCGGTTTTTTCATCGTAGGTATACTCTGTAGCTGTTACATACTGGAGACGGAAGTTACCGTCTTTAAGAACGTCTTTGTAAATAAAATTCGGCGCAACAACGTTGTCTTTTGCGGGAAACTCTGCTTTTGCCCAGGTATAGCTGAAGCTGTCTATATCGCCGGTGTACTCGTTTACCGATATGCTTATGCCGTTGTTTTTAACACGGACACCATTGACGTATCTGTCAAAGTAAAATCTGTAATCGCTTTTTTCACCTATAACAAAATCATCCTTGCACAGTTCCATCTTGTCTTTGTAATACTTGTTTAAAAAAGCCATAGCCTTTTCTTTTGCCTTGTCCTTGTCAAAGCTTTTTAATGTGCCTTCGTTTTTTTCAGATTCGCTGAAGGATATTACCTCTTTGGTGTTGGCGTCAATAGAAACTGATGCGTGGTAATAATCGTCTTTTTTGCTTATGCCAAAGTTTATGTGTGCCACATAGTCACCATATCTGTTTGCCGATACGCTGTATCCGTTTACCTGAGCATCTTTTCGGATGCCAAATTCTGGGATTGACCGGGCAATTTTTTCCGCATCGTCTTTGGAAATCATCTTGTTAATTTCTTCTACCATTTTCTGCTCTTCCGGAGAGAGCTGGCGCGCGCTTTCTTCGACAGCCATATCATTCATAGCACCTGATGCTGCAGTTTTGTAAAGCATCATACTGCGCTTTACCGGTTCGCCTGTGAAAGCATCAATGTATGCAGAGGAATCTTTTGACTCGTATGATAGATATATGTCTTCAATCTCACTGTTTTTGGTTTTGATGTTGTATAAAAGCTCGTATCCGATACCTTCGGTGTAAGCTTTCTTTGCCTGCTCCAAATCTAAAATGTTTTCAGGGGTTCTCATCGGTGCATCTGTCCAGTTGGCGCTGTATGAAATCAGCGAAAGGTCCTGCGGGCTTAACTCAACATAAATGTAATCGCCGGCTACGGGGATATCCCCTTCAATTCTTTCAAAACGTATATTGATGCGATTGTCACCTTCTGCCACCGGCTCTGCAAGCTTTAAATATCTTTCCGGTGAGATTTTGTGCACATACGCCTTTGCTTTTGCGAAAATCTCTTCCTCAGAAAATTTTGGTAATGTAACCTGATTGGAATATGTACGGCTTAACCTGTAGTACTGTACCTCGCCGGATTCATCTATATTTACAGAGATGTAAGGCTTGCTGGAATATTCATCGTCAGCTTTGCTTTTCCAGCTCAAATAGAATGTAGTTGCTCCGTAATGCTCGTCTTTGCTGTAATCATCAAAAACAAACAGCTCGTCGCTTATGTCAAATCTGTCCTTAACGGATAAAATAAGCTGGGCAACCTTGTCGCCGTCGTCGGCATAAGCACAGCCGAAAGAAGCTGAAACCATAATGCAGACCAGTAAAACAGAAATAAATTTTTTCATATAAATAGCCCTCCTTGAAAAGTGAGTGTTGCTTTTTAAAAATAAGACGAAAAATTTTGAAAAATGTTCCATAAAAATATGAAAAAACGGTAGATTTTTTCAAAAAATATGGTATACTTGTATATGTAAATTGTAATATATAATGGCATTAGTGTCAAATAAAATAAAAAATTGTTAGGGATGTGAATAATTTGAGCGAAAAATTTTATATCACAACAGCGATAGCATACACATCGCGTAAACCTCATATAGGGAACACTTATGAGATAGTGCTGACAGATACGATAGCAAGGTATAAGCGTCAGCAAGGGTTTGACGTGTTTTTTCTTACGGGAACAGACGAACACGGCCAGAAGATAGAAGAGATCGCAAAGGAGCAGGGTGTGTCCTGTCAGCAGTATGTTGATGGTGTGGCAGGTGAGATTAAAACCATATGGGATCTTATGAATTCCAGCTATGATAAGTTTATTCGTACAACAGATAAAGAGCACGTGGATACTGTTCAGAAGATATTTAAAAAGCTCTATGACCAGGGCGATATTTATAAGGGTAAGTATGAGGGCTGGTACTGTGTACCTTGTGAATCTTTCTTTACTGATACCCAGATTACCGACGGAGTGTGTCCTGATTGCGGACGACCTGTTAAAAGGACTCATGAGGAAGCATATTTCTTTAAGATGAGTAAGTATCAGGATGCTCTTATGAAGCATATAGAGGAAAATCCTGATTTTATTCAGCCTGAATCCCGTAAAAAAGAAATGGTAAATAACTTCTTAAAGCCGGGGCTTCAGGATTTGTGTGTTTCCCGATCTTCTTTTAAGTGGGGTATACCTGTAACCTTTGACGAGGAGCACGTAATATACGTGTGGATAGATGCACTTTCAAACTATATTACAGCACTTGGCTATTCACCTGAAGGCTCAGGAGAGCTTTATAATAAGTACTGGCCGGCAGATGTGCATATCATCGGTAAGGATATTTTAAGATTCCACACTATTTACTGGCCGATTATGCTTATGGCTATGGGCGAGCCGTTGCCGAAAAAGGTGTTTGGTCATCCCTGGCTTTTGTTCGGTGCAGATAAGATGAGTAAATCAAAGGGTAATGTTATTTATGCCGATGACCTTGTCCGTCATTTCGGCGTTGATGCTGTGCGCTATTATGTGCTTCGTGAGATGCCCTTTGCGCAGGACGGCACAATCACTTATGAAAATATTATTGCCCGCTTTAATGCAGACCTTGCAAACACTCTTGGTAATCTTGTTAACAGAACAGTTGCTATGGCAGATAAGTATTTCGGCGGCACAGTTGCAGATAAGGGCGCAGGTGATTTTGTTGATGCTGAGCTTAAGGAGTTTGCACTTAAAACACGTGATGCTGTAAAGGCAAAAATGGACGAATTCCGCGTAGCAGATGCCCTTGAAGAGATTATCTCGCTTGCACGCCGCAGTAATAAATATATTGATGAAACAGAGCCCTGGGCACTTGCAAAGGACGAATCACAGCAGTACAGATTGCAGACAGTTCTTTATAATCTGCTTGAAACAATACGCTTTATAGGTGTACTGCTTAAGCCCTTTATGCCCGATACAGCAGAAAAGATACTTGCTCAGTCAGGTGCTAAGGAGAGCGATATAGCATCTTTAAATGCTTTTGTACAGGACGGCAGTATAACTGTAGGCAAAGCCGAAATGCTTTTTGCAAGAATAGACGAAAAGAAAAAACTGGAAGAACTGGCTAACGAAAACGCAAAGAAAGCAGAGCCTGAAAAGAAAGAAGATAAAAAAGATAAGAAAGAAGAAAAAACAGCCGAAATCTCTATTGAAGATTTCGCAAAGATAGAGCTTAAGCTGGGAACAGTGCTTGAGTGCGCACCGGTAGAGGGCGCCGATAAGCTGCTTGTATCAAAAATAAAAATCGGCGATGAAGTACGTCAGATAGTGTCAGGCATAGCAAAGCATTATAAGCCTGAAGAGTTTGTAGGCAGAAAAGTAGCAGTTGTAACAAACCTTAAGCTTGTAAAATTAAGAGGCGTGCTTTCGGAGGGAATGATTCTTGCAGCATCCGTTGACGGCAAGCTGTCTGCCCTTACTGTAGACGGCGATATTCCGGACGGAGCCGTAATTAAATAATCGGAGTCATATAATGTTAATATATTTTGATAACAGTGCTACAACTTCACCTGATAAAAAAGTCTGCGATGCAGTAGCGCGAGCAATGGCGGAAACCTATGGTAATCCGTCGTCGTTGCATCGTATGGGCAAAGCTGCTGAGGATTTGGTTGAAAAAAGCAGACAGTCCGTTGCAAAGAGTATGGGTGCGCAGAGTGAAGAGATAATATTTACATCCGGCGGAACAGAAAGCGATAATCTGGCTATTATCGGTTACTGCAGAGCCAATAGGCGTAAAGGTAATAAGGTTATCACATCAAAAACAGAACACCCTGCTGTTCTGGAAAGCTTTAAACAGCTTGAGAGCGAAGGCTTTGATGTGTTCTATCTTGATGTGGATGAAAGCGGTGTTGCAGATGTCTGTCAGCTTAAAACTCTGCTTGATGAGGACACCTTGCTTGTAAGCATAATGCACGCCAATAATGAAACCGGAACTATACAGCCAATAGAGGAAATTGCCGCTGCAGTACATTCTGTAGGGGCAGTTTTGCATGTTGATTCGGTGCAGTCCTATGGTAAAATCAGGATTGATGTTAAAAAGCTCGGCGCCGATATTCTTTCGGTGTCAGCACATAAAGTGAACGGCCCAAAGGGTGTGGGCGCACTGTATGTTAAAAAAGGAATACGCATCCATCCCACTGTGTATGGCGGCGGTCAGGAAAAGGGGCTTCGCTCGTCAACGGAGAATGTTCCGGCAATTGCAGGCTTTGGTGTGGCGGCAGAGAGTATATGTGCAGATATAGACTCTAAAATTTCTGCTATGGATGTGGTTAAGCAATATCTTAAAAACAATGTAACTGCCCGCATAGAAAATGTAAGGATTAACACCCCTGAAAACAGCGTTTGCGGCGTGCTGAATGTATCGTTTACAGGTGTAAAATCAGAGGTGCTTCTTCACGTGCTTGAGGATAAGGGGATTTATGTGTCATCAGGCTCTGCCTGCAGTTCACATAAAAAAGGACGCAGTTATGTCCTTCAGGCGATGGGAGTCAAAGATAAAGATATAGATAGCGCAATCCGTTTCAGCTTTTGCGGGGATAATACCGTAGAAGAAGCGGAAGCAGTGCTTGAGGTTTTGACAGAGCAGATACCGCTATTGCGTAAAATAATGAGATAACAGGAGAAAATAAATGGAGAGAGTATTGCTTGTTCGCTATGGCGAGATAATATTAAAAGGAATGAACCGTCCCATATTTGAAGATGCCCTTGTGCGTAATATCCGTCATAGATTGCGTAATGAGGGAGAATATAAAATCTATAAATCTCAGGCTACTATATATATAGAGCCTAAAGAGGGCGATGAGCAGACGGACAGAATACACGAAAAGCTAAAAAAGATTTTCGGTATAGTGTCAATAGTGGAGGCTTATAAAACAGATAAAAGTATGGAGGGGATATTCAGTATTATTCCCGAATCCATAGGCGATGCGCTTAAAGAGGCAAAAACCTT
>JAZNZL010000143.1:0-10606 GCA_045594925.1 Clostridia bacterium | reverse complement strand
GTACATTGACACGGATAAAATCACTATACGTTCTGCCGACGGCAACGCCCTGCTTACAGGAAACAGCTTTACCATTACAACTGCAGACGGCTTTGAAGCCACTATGTCTGCTGACGAAGGCTTTAAGTATGTTTTCACAAGGGACAAAAACGGCAACCCTTACGATTACGTAACGCTTGACCATAACGGGCAGAAGCGCTACTGGAAGGGGCATCTTATACCGTCTACATATCAGTTTGCAAAGGGTACCGTAATCTGCGAAAAAGGCAGCTCATACACTGTTTACGGCGCTATCAAGCTTGAAGGCGCGGCCTGGCTTGAGATTGCCAAGCTATACAATAAGATTCTATCAGACAAAAGCCTTACAGACTTTGAAAAAGCTGAGCTGATAAATTCTATGATACAGTGCTCTGCAACCCCTACAAAAATTTCCGGAAATATGGACCAGTACGGCGCCGTAGTAGTTGAAAACGAAATAGTCACAAGCGAAGTGGGCGAGTTTTTCGTACCCAGAATGTTCGAGATTTATGAAAAAGGCACAACGGTAGATCTCGGTTACGAAGATGAGACCTTTTATTATGATGGGGCGCTTATGCTTTATTACGGAGCAGGCGGTTATGTCCGCTCCAGCGGAAGCATAAATGCCTGCTACTCTCTGGAGGCTGTTTACGATGTGGCGGTTACTTTAGATATTGACTATAAATAAGGAGGTGTATTATATGACAAATATTATTACCTGGATAAAGCTTGGCTGTGCAGCTGTTTGCAGTGGGCTTACGTATGTTTTGGGTGGCTTTGACACGATGCTGACCATCTTGCTTATTATGGCGGTGATAGACTATATAACCGGCGTTTCCGCGGCAGTGGTGCATAAAAATCTTTCAAGCAAAACAGGCTTTAACGGTATACTTAAAAAAATTGCTATTCTTTGTGTGATTGCCTGTGCTCATCTTCTGGGGCAGACACTTGGTATAGAGCAGATAAGAGGTGCAGTGCTGGGATTTTACATTGCCAACGAAGGCATCAGCATAGTTGAAAATGCTGCGGCTCTCGGTGTGCCGTTGCCTAAAAAGTTTACGGATATATTAAAGCAGCTAAAATCAAAGGAGGAGGAAGATGATGATATACAGTTTTGATGTGAGCGGGGATAAAATTATTTTAAAAGAAGCCTCTGTCGGCAATACAGGTAATCTTAACTTTTATCTGTGCAAGTTTTCATTTGACGATGTGTGGGATAACCTCAAAAAATTTGCAGTGTTTACATCTGGCGGCAAAACATATACTCTTTTGCTGGAGGATGACAGCTGTTATCTTCCATACGAGCTTCTGGAAAACTCCGGTACAGTTGAAGTGGGTATTTACGGCTCATCCTTAAGCGAAGAAAATCCTTTACGCATAAGCACGGATTTTTCGCATATTGTTATAAAAGAGGGAGCATACCGCGAGGGCGCTGCACCTCAGGTGCCGGAAGCAGAGCTTTGGGAGGTCTATTTTGAGAAAGTAGCCGAAAAGGCCTCTGATACAGCGGTAAGCAAAGTAGAGAGCTATCTTACAGACGTTGACAACACACTTAAAAATATTGACTCTGCCCTTACACATATTATAGACATACAAAACTCTCTTATTGGGGGTGAGGGGCTTTGAGTATTTCAGAAAAGCTTAAAACCATTGCACAAAATCAGGTTGAAATTTTTGAAGCCGGACGCCACAAGGGACAATATGACCGGGACTATCTTTTATGGAGCTGCCTGACACGTAACGGCGAAAGAAAGGATTTTGCATATACCTTCAGAAATACAGATTTTTCAGGCTACAGCTTTATAAAACCAATAGCACCATCGGGGACCTCTGCTTCGGCATCGTATATGTTTAAGCTTTATAAGGGCGTCAGCTTGCCGGATAACCTTGACTTAAGCAAAATTTCAACCACTGCAACACACGGGGATTTGTTTTTTGAATCAAAGCTTACATATATACCGGATATTAAAATACCATCATTAAATGCATACCAGAATAGCTTTTACAAGTGTGCCGACCTTAAAAAAATTGAGATTTTAAGAGTTTGCGAGGACACATCTTTTTTTCAGACCTTTTACGGCTGCAGCGCACTTGAGGAAATACGCTTTCAGGGCGTGATTGGCAAAAGCATTGATTTCAGCGATTGCAAAAACTTAACCTCAGCTACGCTTGTTCATATTATCGGCAAATTAAAAAATTATGCAGGTACAGATATAACACGTACGCTTACACTGGGTTCGTCAAACCTTGATAAGCTCACCAATTCACAACAGCAGAAAGTATTAGACAAGGGGTGGATATTAGTATGATTTTCACAGAGGAAAAAACAATGGAGTTCAGCTTTCCCAATATAACCGTGCTGAAAAAATTCCGTGACGGCGAGCTGTGTGCCTACATAGCCAAAGCCGACGACGGATATGCTATGTATAACAGAAACGCAGAGCTGTATGACATAGACGGCACAGCGGATACAGAAAAAAGGATTACCCGTTATTACAAAAAGATAATCTGTCCTTTAAGCTATGATTTTACCAACTTTTGCTGGGAAGCTGTGGAAAAAGATAATATAAACGAAAAATATCTTTTTTAGGAGGCAAAAATGAAAATTTGTATTGATGCAGGCCATAACTGGTCGGGATTTGACACCGGTGCCGTTGGCATTGGCGGAGTAAAGGAACAGGACATCACCTTTGCGATTGCTTCAGCTGTTGACAGGTACTTAAAGGAAGCCGGCATTGAAACGGTTATGACCAGAAAACGTGCCGACGAAAATCTTGGCAGAGATTTGTCTTCTTCTCTTTCGGAGAGAGTGGCAATATCCAACGCCAATAACTGCGATTTTTTCATAAGTATTCACTGCAACAGCTCATCACCGCTGGCAGAGGGTACAGAGGCGTTTATATCAGCAAGAGGCGGCGAAGCTGAAAATCAGGCAATGAAAATACTTAAAAACATCAGCGATGCAGTAAAAACAGTTAACAGAGGCGTGCGGGTTGACACAGAGTATCTGCGCAGTAAGCTGTATGTGCTGCACAACACAAACTGCCCTGCAGTTTTGATTGAAGCAGGCTTTATAACCAATGCTGACGATGTGAAAAAGCTCACAACACAAAGCGAGGCTTACGCCTATGCAATAGCAAAATCATTTATGCCCGGAGGTGATGATATGGATAAGTTTACCGATATTGACGGGCACTGGGCAAAGGTGCACATTGAAAAGCTTGCCGAATACGGCATAATAAACGGCTTTGCCGACGGCACCTTCAGACCTGACGAGCCTATCAAACGCGGCGAAGCTGCGGCTATGGTTTCAAATGCCCTTTCCGTACTTGGCAAGTGAAAAACGGAGTCTTTTTTGTAAAATAAAACGAGTCTGTTACCAAGCAATTTAATATTATATGAAAAAAGCTTTTCGGATATTTCCGAAAAGCTTTTTACTTTACTTATTCCTTATTCCCTATTACTTATTACTTGTTTCTCAGCCTTTCCAGCAAAAGATGAAAATATTCAGGCGGTTCTTTATAAAACTCCATATACTCTCCTGTTACGGGATGGTTAAAGCAAATCCTCTCTGCGTGGAGTGCCTGACCTCTCAAGCCGTAGGGGTTGGTTTTAGCGCCGTACACATCGTCGCCTAATATAGGATGCCCTATATATGCAAGATGCACTCTTATCTGATGAGTTCTGCCTGTTTCAAGACGGCACTTTACAAGTGATGCTCCGTCTAACTGCTCAAGAACTTCAAAATGAGTAACAGCCTCTTTGGAATTTTTGCTTGTTACCTCCATTTTAGTACGTATTGCTCCGTGTCTGCCGATGGGAGCGTCTATCTTGCCCTTGGCAATTGTCATATTACCGTCTGTTATACACACATACTCTCTTGTGGCTGTTTTATCCTTTATCTGTTTAGAAAGTGACTGATGGGCTGCATCGGTTTTTGCCACAAGCAGAAGCCCTGAGGTTTCCTTGTCTATTCTGTGCACTATTCCCGGACGCTCCACCCCGCCTATTCCGCTTAAGCTCCCCTTACAGTGATAGAGCAGGGCATTTACAAGTGTTCCCGTATAATTGCCTGCTCCCGGATGTACCACCATACCCTGAGGCTTATTGATTACCAGCATATTCTCATCTTCAAACACAATATCAAGCGGAATATCCTCCGGCTCTGTATCCAATGGCACTGTTTCGGGAATACGGATTTCTATAACATCCCCCTGCTTAAGCTTATCTCTGCCTTTGGCAACTGTTCCGTTTACAGTAACCAAGCCATCGTCTATAAGCTTTTGTATTCTTGAACGGGAAAAATCCTCTATCTCAATATATTTATCCAGACGCTCTCCGCCGCTTTCACAAATAATCCTCATAGCTTTTCCCTTTCACTGTTATACTGGTTTTGCTCTGTATATGATGCTATATGTGTTTTATATTAAAAGAATCCCATCTGGCTGCTGTCGGGCAAATCACCAAGAGCACCCATATTCTTCATAACATCCAGCACTGTCTTATTCGCCTTTGACCGCTGCGCAATATCTTCTATAGACGTAAACTCTGCCTCTTCTCTGGCTTCTACTATGGACTCTGCCGCGCTTAAGCCCAGTCCCGCTATAGCATTAAGAGGCGGTAAAATCTTGCCGTCAACCTTTAAAAACTTATATGCGTGGGAGGTTTTAATATCAATGGGCAAAAACTCAATACCCCTTGCGTACATTTCATTACAAACCTCTAAAATTGTCATAACAGTTTTATCCTTAGCGGTTATCTCTTTACCCTTATCCTCGTACTCCTTAAGTGTCTGCAAAACCTTTTCTCTGCCCTGTGCCATAAGTGCTGCATCAAATTCATCGGCACGGACAGTGAAGTATGCCATATAAAACTCTATTGGATAATGTACCTTAAACCAGGCTATTCTGTACGCCATAGTAACGTATGCTACTGCGTGGGCTTTGGGGAACATATACTTTATGGTTTTACAGGATTTAATATACCATTCAGGCACTTCTGCCGCGCGCATCTCTTCCTCAAATTCAGGTGTTAAGCCCTTGCCCTTACGCACCATCTCCATTATCTTAAATGCCGACTTTGCCGCAACGCCCTTCTGTATAAGATAAAGCATAATATCGTCACGTGTGCAGATTGCCGTACTCAAGGTTGCCGTACCTGCCCGAACAAGCTCCTGTGCATTATTTGTCCATACGTCTGTGCCGTGGGAAAGCCCTGATATACGCACAAGCTCCGAAAATGTGGTGGGGCCTGTTTCTACAAGCATCTGCCGTACAAAGTGTGTACCAAACTCAGGCACAGCATAGGTGCCAACCTTACTGTTTATATCCTCAGGTGTAACGCCAAGGGCCTCTGTGCCGGTGAAAAGACTCATTGTCTCTTTATCGCCTGCGGGGATTTTCTTGGCGTCAATGCCGGTTAAATCCTCAAGCATACGGATAACCGTAGGGTCGTCGTGACCAAGCAAGTCCAGCTTTAACAGCTTACCGGATATTGAATGATAGTCAAAGTGGGTGGTTATTACTCCGCTGTCTGCCTTATCGGCAGGGTACTGGATAGGTGTAAATTCGTGCACGTCTCTGTCACGGGGAACAATCATAAGTCCGCCGGCGTGCTGACCGGTGGTGTTTTTAACACCTGTGCAGCCACGGACAAGACGGGCAATCTCTGCCTTGGAAACATACTGACCACGTTCTTCAAAATATTTTTTAACATAACCGAATGCGGTTTTGTCTGCAACTGTACCTATAGTGCCGGCTCTGAACACATAACCCTCACCAAACAGCTCCTCAGTGTATTTATGGATACTGCCCTGATACTCACCCGAGAAGTTAAGGTCAATATCAGGCTCTTTACCTCCGCCAAAGCCAAGGAAGGTTTCAAAGGGGATATCGTGGCCGTCGTTTTTCATAATTGTACCGCACTTGGGGCAAGCCTTATCCTCCATATCAAAGCCTGAGCCGATTGAACCGTCAAGAACAAACTCGCTGTACTTACACTTGGGACAAACGTGATGTGGCGGAAGTGAGTTAACCTCTGTTATACCCGAGAAAAACGCCACAAGCGACGAACCAACCGAGCCTCGCGAGCCTACAAGGTAGCCGTCTGAATTGGACTTTTTAACAAGCTTCTGGGCAATTATATACATAACGCTGTAGCCGTTATCAATAATTGACGAAAGCTCAACATCTATTCGGTCTTTAACAATATCAGGCAGAGGGTCGCCGTAGATTGACTTTGCTGTGTCGTATGTCATCTGGCGAAGCTCCTCGTCGGAGCCGTCAATAATAGGCGGTGCGGTTTCTGTGGGAATGGGGATTATATAGTCTACCATATCCGCTATCTTAGACGGGTTATCTATTACAAGCTCTTTTGCAAGGTCTTCACCCAAATACTCAAACTCAGCCAGCATCTCATCTGTTGTACGCAGATACAAAGGCGCCTGGTCATCTGCGTCGCTAAAGCCCTTGCCCGCCATAAGTATTCTTCTGTAAACCTCGTCCTCAGGGTTTAAAAAGTGCACATCACCGGCAGCAACTATAAGTTTATTATTTTTCTTTGCAAGGTCTACAATCTGCTTATTTAAATACTTTAAATCCTCGTCGCTTGAAACTGTGCCCTTGGCAACTAAAAATTTATTATTACCCAATGGCTGAATCTCAAGATAATCATAAAACTTAACTATCTCGTTGATTTTATCCTCATCATCTCCGGAGGATTCCAAAACAGCTCTGTAAAGCTCACCTGCTTCACAGGCAGAGCCTACCAAAATACCCTCGCGGTATTTTTCTATAAGGCTTTTTGGCATTACGGGGTGCTTATGATAAAACTCCATACCGGATTTGGATATAAGATGATAAAGGTTTTTAAGACCTGTATAATCACGGACTAAAAGCGTGGCGTGATAGGATTTTTTAGACTTTAAATCAGTTTCACCTGCAAGGGCAGAGTTAGTTTCGGAAACATAGCGCACACCCTTTCCGTTAAGCAGATCTGTAAGCTTTATAAAAACCTCAGCAGTGGCAGCTGCATCATCGCAGGCTCTGTGGTGGTTTTCAAGCTTAATGCCGAAATGCTTTGTGAGGGTATTCAGTTTATGGTTTTTAACATCCTTTACAAGTGTACGTGCAAGCTCCAATGTGTCTACATAGGCATTATCAAAGGTAAGGCCGTATTTCTTTGCGGCGGCTTTGATAAAAGACGTGTCAAACCCGGCGTTATGGGCAACAAGCACGCATCCTTTAGCAAACTTTAAAAAGTCTGCAACAGCCTTATCCGCTGTGGGAGCATCTGCCACCATAGCATCTGTTATGCCGGTTAAATGGACTATGTTTTCAGGGATTGGTCTTTCGGGATTTACAAAGGTATTAAATACCTCTGTCACCTTGCCGCCTGAAACCTTTACTGCGCCGATTTCCGTTATGGCATCATTTTTCGGACGCAAACCTGTGGTTTCAATATCAAACACTACAAAGTCACCGTCGTATGCCATGTCCGTATCACCAAAGGTGATTGGTACATTATCGTCAACTATATACGCCTCTACACCGTATATAACCTTTATTTTATGGCTTTCCACATTTCCGTCACGGTCAAATTTCACCGCAGTACTCATGGCCTCAGGGAATGCCTGAATATTTCCATGGTCCGTAACAGCTATTGCCTTATGTCCCCAGCGGATTGCAGTTTCTATAAGCTCCTGTGCTGTGCTTACACCGTCCATAGCGGACATCTTTGTATGCATATGAAGCTCTACGCGCTTATCTTCTGCTTTATCCTCACGCAAGGTCTTTTTCGCTTTCTCTATATCGCTTGCCATAAGCACATTTTCCTTGGCAAAGGTATCATAACGCACTCTGCCCCGGATTTTAAGGCATTTATTCTTCTTAATACCATCTTTAAGCTTTGGAAGCTGCTTCTTCTCTGCAAAAAGTGTTACTCCGTAGGCGGAGGTTGAATCCGCAATAAAAAACTTATAAAGCGTCTTTCCGCTTTGAAGCTCGCGGGAGTCTATATCAAATATCTCGCCGCATACTGTCACAGCACCCATATCCTCGCTGATATCAGCTATAGGCATAGGCGCTTCTTTAATGGGTTTTCCCATTATAAGCTTATCCTCTTCTTCCACTTTGGGAGCCTCTTCTTTAGGTGCTGAAAGCTCTATCTCCGGCAGATGCTCTATAGCCTCTGCCTGCATCTTTTCAAACTGCTCCTCACTGAAAGAATCCACAAGCTCAACCGTTACCTGCTCACCAAGCTGAGCATACACAAGTTTTTCGATGATTTTACCGCAGCCGGACTCCTCCAAAAGATTAGTGCCATATTTACAGTTTACCCTTAAAACTCCGTTTTCATAGCTGCAGCTGCTGTCTGTAAAGAGACTTGACACGCCCTTTACAGTGGCATTTACATAGAATATAAGGTTTTTCCAGTATTTATCAAGGTCTATTGATGCAAGGGACAAGCCGTTATACTTTACACGCATTATAAGCCCCGAAAGATTAAACTCCTCCATAGCCATAGCCTTGAAATCTTCTATAATGTCATAGGGAATAAGCTCTTCATCATACAGCGTAATGTCCAGCGCCCTTTTGTCGGCGTTGGCTTTTATATTATACACACGTGCTCCGGCAATACTTTCCGGAACAGTGATTTTTCCGAATAATTCACTTAATGTCAGTGGAGTTGGTGACATAAACTTTTAACCTCTCTTACATACCTTCAATTTCTTTTACAAGCTCAGAAAAAAGCTCGTCCTCTGCAACCTTGCGAAGTATCTGCCCCTTTTTGAAAATCAAGCCCTCACCCTTGCCGCCGGCTATACCCACATCTGCCTCTCTGGCTTCGCCGGGGCCGTTCACCGCACAGCCCATTACGGCAACAGTTATGGGTTTATCCACTGTAAGCAGATATTCTTCTACCTGCTTTGCAAGGGGAATCAGGTCTATATTAGTTCTTCCGCAGGTGGGACAGGACACCATACGGGCGCCCTTGTCTGTAAGATCCAATGATTTTAAAATCTCTCTTGCAACGTAAATCTCCTTTACAGGCTCATCTGTAAGGGAAACCCTTATTGTATCGCCGATGCCGTCTGCTAAAAGAGCGCCTATACCAACGGCAGATTTTACTGTTCCGCCCAAAAACGTGCCGGCTTCAGTTACGCCCAAATGCAAAGGATAATCATGCTTTTCGCTCATTTTTCTGTATGCGGCAATAGTTGTGCGCACATCCGACGCTTTAAGGGACACCACTATATCTGAAAATCCGTACTTTTCAAGAAGCGCTATATGCTGCTCACCGCTTTCTACCAATGCATCTGCAGTGGGTGCGCCGTACTTTGCGAGAATGTTTTTCTCAACAGAGCCGCTGTTTACACCTATACGGATAGGTATATTTCTGCGCTTTGCTTCCTCAGCAACAGCCTTTACACCCTCTTCAGAGCCGATATTGCCCGGATTTATACGTACCTTATCCACGCCTCTTTCCATAGCCATAAGCGCAAGACGATAATCAAAATGAATATCCGCCACAAGCGGAATTGATATATTTTCTTTGATTTTTTCTATGGCAACAGCTGCCTCTTCGTCAGGAACAGCACAGCGCACAATATCACATCCGGCTTTTTCCAGCTCTTTTATCTGCGCAACAGTGGCTGATACATCACCTGTTTTGGTGTTGGTCATAGACTGTATGGCAACAGGCGCGCCGCCGCCTATTTTAACATTACCTATATGTACAGCTTTACTCATAAAAAATCATCTTCTTTCTGTTTTTGCGCCTCTGCGCCCATCATTATCATTCTATCATAACGGACTTTTTTTTACAAGTTTTTTTGAGTGTTTGACATCTTTTGCAAGGCACGTTTACCCAATTTCGTTAATTCATATAAAAATACTACTTATTTTTTGGCAAACTGACCGAATTTAAAATTTACTATTGAAGATTTTTTAATGTTATAGTATAATTACATTAGGAACAAAGCAGTTCTACCGAATATGGCAGAGATTAAAGGAGGTAAATCCAATGGTTAAGTTAATCGTAGGAAAAAAAGGCAGCGGTAAAACTAAAGCAATGCTTGAAAGCGTTAATAACGCAGTGGATATAGAACACGGCAACGTAGTGTTCATAGCAAGAGAAGGCAGACATATGTTTGATATCAATCACGGAGCACGTCTGGTTGACGTGGCTGAAGGCGGTATGGCTGATTTTAATGAATTCAAGGGCTTCATAAAGGGCATTATGTCACAGAATTATGATATCACCCACATCTATATTGATTCTATACTTAAAATCGTGGCAGACGGAGCAGGACTTGTTAATTTTGTTGATACACTTGATGAAATCTGCAAGGGTAACGATATTAAGTTTACTATCACAATCAGCGCTGATAAGAGCGAGCTTCCTGAAGATATATACAAATACATAGCTTAATTTCACATTACCAAATGATATGCACATAAAAACGGACACCTGCGGGTGTCCGTTTGTTGTGTTTGAAGAGGTGTTTAGATTCTACCAAAAAAGGATACCCAAGGGTATCTTTTTTTGGTGGGGAAAACATATTTTGATACAAAGCCAACTCTTGCTT
>JAZNZL010000142.1:0-3553 GCA_045594925.1 Clostridia bacterium | reverse complement strand
TACAGCGTTTTTATCCATACCGGTCAAAAGCTTCATCTCATTTTGGGCAACTTCTATAGCAAGATCTGCCTTACGTTCATCGGTCAGATAATGAGTTAAAAAGCGAGCTTTAGTGTCAGCTTCACTCATTCCGCCTTCAATAAGCTCCCGGGCTATCTTACCCGGTCTTATACCTGTAAGTACGCCCCAAGGCAGAATTACGCCGGTCATAGTTTTAGCGATATTATGAAACGACTGCTTAAAATAAGTTTTATTATATTGCTCATTTATTACAGTGTTTGTCCTTTTTTCGCCATTATAGCTTAAAACGGTTATGTATAAATACAAACCGTTCTCATTCTTTAATTCACTTAAAATATAATCTTCATTCTCTGAAGCCGCATCTGCATACTCAAATTTAACGTGCGGAAAGTACGCCATAGCTATTTCACATACGGCGTACCGTTCATTATGATTTACAAGACAAATCTTCATATCTTATCTCTGCCTTACTGTATAAATGGATTAAATCTTTTTTCATAGGCAATCGTTGTACTGCGGCCGTGTCCCGGATACACGCACACCTCTTCAGGTAATGTGAAAAGCTTTTCCTTTATTGACGAAACAAGCTGACACTGGTCTCCGCCTTTGAAGTCCGACCTGCCAATCGATTCAAAAAACAGTGTATCTCCTGAAAAGAGAATGCCTTCACACAGCACACAGATTCCGCCGACAGTATGTCCCGGTGTATGCAAAATATTAAGCGGTGTATTACCTAACAAAAGCTTATCGCCATCTTTAACTTTTACATCGGCTTTAGAGAGGGGTGCGGTTACACCAAGAATATACGACATAGTATCGCCATCATCATTAAGTGATTCTGCTTCTTTACTATGAACTACTATTTTTGCACCGGTAAACGCCTTGACTTTATCAAGTGCTTCTATATGGTCTATATGTGTATGAGTAAGGATAATATACTTAATATTAAGGTTATTATGCCTTATATATTCAATTACAAGCTCCGACTCTGATGCGGGGTCTATAAGCGCCGTATCTCCGGATTGGTTATCCGTTAAAAAATAACAGTTAGCCCCAAGTGCACCAAGGCTCATTTTATTTATGGTTATTTTATTATCCATATCAGTTTGTTCCTCTGGTAACTTCTATAACTCCGCCGACAGCTGAAATCTTATGAATAATCTTTTCAAGCTGTTCAGTGTTATTGATCTCAATTGATATCTCCAATATCGCAATATTATCCTTTGTCGTCCTTGCATTAAAGCCTTTTATAGGAATTTTAAGATCGCCGATTATATTGGTTACATCCAGGATTATTCCCGTTCTGTCATTTGCCACAATCTTAAGATTTGACATATATGATGTATCTTTACCTGTTTCCCAAGTAACATCTATGAGTCTATGCTTTTCCTCTTCATCAATATACGCATTGGCAATATTTGTGCAGTCCTGACGATGTATGGAAACACCTCTTCCGCGGGTAATATAACCAACAATTTTATCACCCGGCACCGGATTACAGCACTTAGCATAACGTATAAGGCATGAATCTATTCCCTCTACAACTATTCCGCCGGAGCTTGACTTCTTTTTGCTATGAGTATCCTTTACAACAGCATCTATAGGCAGTGTTTCATCCTCGCCAACGTCTTTCCGGTATTCTTCCTTAAGCTTTGACAACACCTTATTTACAGGCATTCCACCAAAGCCAATGGCAGAGAACATATCGTCGGTAGTTTTAAATCCATAGCGTCTTATAATAGGCTCAAGATACTCATCTCTTACAAGATTCAACGACGAAAGTGTCTGGCGCTTGATTTCTTTCTCAAGCATCTCGCGACCTTTGACTATATTTGCTTCTCTGTTTTCTTTTTTAAACCACTGATTTATTTTATTTCGTGCCTGACTGGTTTTTACTATTTTAAGCCAATCAAGATTCGGTCCGTGTATAGCTGATGATGTGATAACCTCTACAATATCGCCGTTTTGCATAGCATAATCAAGAGGTACTATCTTGCCGTTTACCTTGGCACCCTGCATTTTACAGCCTACTGCACTATGAACGCTGAATGCAAAATCTATAGGTGTAGCACCTGCAGGAAAGCTCATTACATCGCCTTTAGGTGTGAACACAAATACCTGATCTGTGAACAAATCTATTTTAAGCGACGTTATAAACTCTTCTTCATCGGCAGCATCTTTCTGCATCTCAAGCAGCTGCTTTACCCAGGCGAGCCCCTGCTCCATACTCTTATCAGAGCCCTTACCTTCTTTATATTTCCAGTGGGCAGCAATACCGTTTTCTGCAACAGCGTGCATTTCCTTTGTTCGTATCTGTATTTCAAACGGTATTCCGTGTGGTCCTATTACTGTGGTATGCAGCGACTGATACATATTAGGCTTGGGCATTGCTATATAGTCTTTAAACCTTCCCGGCATAGGCAGATACAGCTCATGAGCTGCTCCAAGTGCCGCATAGCAATCTCCTACACTTTCGGTTATTACGCGCACAGCAAACAAATCGTATATCTGGTCAAGAGTTTTATTCTGTGTGAACATTTTACGATATATGCTATAAAAATGCTTCGCTCTGCCATCTATAGTGCACTTGATATTTAAACCTTCAAGCTTTGACATAAGTGCTGACTTTATAGACGCTATAAACTCTTCTCTCTCCTGTCGTTTCTGTGCTATACCCTCTACAATTTCATAATATGCAACCGGATCTATATACTTAAGGGACAAATCTTCAAGCTCCCACTTGATTTTATACATACCCAGTCGATGTGCCAAGGGCGCAAAAATATTAAGTGTTTCACGGGCTTTTTCTCTTTGCTTTTCCTCCGACATACTTATAAGCGTTGTCATATTATGAAGACGGTCAGCAAATTTTATGATAATAACACGAATGTCTTTTGCCATAGCAAGAAACATCTTACGCAGGTTTTCCATCTCTCGTTCTTCTTTTGTGGAAAACTGGATTTTATCAAGTTTTGTGACGCCATCTACCAATTCGGCTACGTTTTTACCGAACAATTCCTCGATATCTTCTATGGTATAATCTGTGTCTTCTACAACATCATGAAGCAGTGCAGCACAGACAGACTGCCAGTCAAGATCCATTTCTGCAACAGTCAAGGCAACGTGAAGAGGATGCAGTACATACGGCATACCCGATATACGCTTTTGCTCTTTATGAGCTTCTAACGCCACATTATAAGCTTTTTCTATCATTTCAAGATTTGTCTTATTACCTTTTTTACTTATGGTTTCTCGCAGCTGTTCATACAATTTTTCATACGATTCTGCCATATCACTGCCCCCTTTCCTGCTGATGATATTTTATATATGTGGGTGAGCTTTCAAGCTCTGTTTTACCATTGAAATTTATACCTTTTTCATAATATATATGCTTAGCATCTATATTAGCCTCACTGACTATATCAAGCTCTTTCATTATATCAAGGCATATCTTAACCTTATGCAAGCTGATATTATTAAGATATACTCTTGCCTGCTCTTTACTGATTCTGCCTGTTGACGACGAAAGCAT
>JAZNZL010000141.1:0-3173 GCA_045594925.1 Clostridia bacterium | reverse complement strand
TTCCACATTTGAAAACCCCAATGTTTTGGGTGAATATCTGCTGTTGCTTATACCTGTGGGACTTGGAGTTGTCTGGGGCGCAAAGAAAGGGTATAATAAGCTGATCCATCTGGTGATAGTAGGCGCGCTTTCTGTTTGTATGATTTATACTTACTCAAGAGGTAACTGGATAGGCCTTTTGGTGGCGGTGTTTATGTTCTTTATGTTTTATGACAGACGCTTTGTGTGGCTGGGACTTGCGGCACTGCTTGTATCACCGGTGTTTTTGCCGCAGAATGTAATAAACAGATTTTTAAGTGTAGGCGATATGGGCGACACCTCCACATCCTACCGTGTGTATATCTGGATGGGCACACTTAAAATGCTGAAGGATTACTGGTTCAGCGGTATAGGTATAGGTACAGAAGCCTTTAACAGAATCTATCCGTTGTATGCTTTTTCGGGAGTAATCGCACCACATTCACATAATCTTTATCTGCAGATAATCACAGAAAACGGTATAGCGGGGCTTGCGGTGTTTGTTGCGATGATGGTTGTGTATTTTAAAATGTGTATATCAACTGTTATAGCTGTTAAAGACAGACTTTTAAAAGGTATAGTAACAGGCCTTGCAGCAGGAATGCTTGGGTATCTTGTTCAGGGAATGTTTGATAATGTGTGGTATAACTACAGAGTGTTCTTGCTTTTCTATGTAATACTCGGGCTTACTGCGGTGTGTATCAACATATCCGGTAAGCTGTATAGGGAGGAAGAAAGATGAAAAAGGTAATAAACGTTATAAGTGACAGTAATATTGGCGGAGCCGGTAAATGCGTGCTGACATTTTTGAAATACTATGATAAATCCGCCATTGATTTAAAGATTGTTGTTCCTAAGGACAGTTTGCTTAAAAAAGAGCTTGAGGCACTTGGTGGCACAGTTATAGAGGCAGAGGGTATAGCAGATAAATCCTTAAGCTTAAAGGGCATAAAAAGCCTTAAAAAGATATTTAAAGAGGAAAAACCTGATATAGTACACTCTCACGCGTCAATGTCTGCAAGATTTGCGGCAAGACTGTGTAAGGGCATCAGGATAGTCTTTACCCGCCATAGCGTGTTTGAACCTTCAAAAAAGATTTCTTCAGGACTTGGTAAAGCCATAAACGGCTTTGTGAATAACTCCACGGCAGACAGCATAATAGCAGTTGCCGAGGCGGCTAAAGAAAATATAGTTAAAACAGGCGTAAATGCTGATAAGATTATTGTAATCCAGAACGGCGTTGAGCCGTTGAAGGTAATGAGCGAAGAGGAAAAGCTCAAAATCAAGTCAAATTATAACGTGGCAGATAATGAGTATCTTTTAGGAATAGTAGCAAGGCTTAATTATGTAAAGGGACATACTTATATACTTGAGGCAATCAAAAAGCTTCTGGATGATGGCATTAAGGTAAAGCTTTTAATTGCCGGTACAGGTGATTATGAGGATGAAATCCGCAAGAAGACTTCCGAGCTGGGTATAGACGAAAATGTTATAATGGCGGGTTTTGTATCTGATGTAACAGGTATAATGAATGTGCTTGATTTAAACCTCAATGCATCATTTGGTACGGAAGCCACAAGTCTTTCGCTGCTTGAGGGGATGAGTATAGGTCTTCCGGCGGTTGTGAGTGATTTCGGCGGAAATCCCGGAGTAATAGAGCATAATGTAAACGGATTGATTTTCAAAAAGTGCGATAGTGACGATTTGTATATTAAGCTTAAGTCAATTCTTGGTGATGAAGATAAAATGCAAAAGCTTAAAGATGGCAGTATAAAGGTCTTTGAGAAAAAATTCCGTGCTGAGGTAATGACAAAGGCGATTGAAAAAGTATACGCTGGTGTAATGGGGGACTGAAAATGGAAAAGAAGATAAAGTTCAATTTTGTAGATGTAATCATTATACTGCTTGTTGTAGCGGTGTTTGTTTTTGGTATAAGCTTTGTGAAAAAAGGCGTAACTACAGGAGAGCAGTATCCGAAGGTTTCGTTTACTGTAGAGGTTAAGTGTATGCCGGAGGATTATGATACAAAGTTTAAAATAGGCGATAAAATCCGCGATGCTGTAAAAGGCGATACTCTGGGCGTGGTTACAGCTATAACCTCAAAGCCTGCTACGGATTTGGTAGAAAACAGTGCTAATGGTGAATATCGCATAGCCGAGTATGAAAACAGAGAAGATGTTTATATAACAATAGAGGGAACACCCACCTCCTACGGAGCAGATGTAGTTATTGGCCAGCAAAAGATAAAGGTTGGAGAAATGGTTTATATTAAAAACATCGGTACTGTAGGCAGAGGCTATGTGGTAGAGATGAAAACAGGTGAGCAGGGGGTAGAGGCAAATGGTTGATAATAACGGAAAGCTTTTCGGTAAAATCAGTATAGTGGATTTGTGTGTTATACTGCTTGTTGTGGTTGCGGTTTGTGCGACGGTTTATAAATTCGGCTTTTCGCGGCATAGTAACGTGAATGAGTCGGATACAAGGATAGAGTATGTTTTAAAGATTAAAGCCGTGAGAGATTTCACATTAAACAGTATCAAGCCCGGCGATGAGCTGTATGATGATGAAACCAATAAGTTTTTGGGTACAGTGAGTAAGGTGGACTCAAAACCTGCTATGGATTTTGCATTAAAGTCAGACGGCACCTATCATTATGCCGAAAAGCCAGAAAGATACGATGCCTATGTAACTGTTGAAAGCGATGCCCGTGTAATTGACGGTGGATATTACGCTAACGGCAATAAAGAGATAGGTGAGTTTTCAAATATTGAAATATATTCTCAAACAGTATCCTGTGAATCCACAGTGGAGAGTGTAAAGGAAATAAAGTAAAACACAAAATAAAAAGACAGCAGATTTCATTAACTGCTGTCTTTTAAATTATTCTGATATAAGCTTAAGCTTTTCCGTACGGGAAAGCTTTTTTATTGCACATTCCCGCTTAAGCGCATCTGATTTATTCTCAAACTCTTCATAATATATAAGCTCAACGGGCAATCTGCTTTTTGTGTATTTGGCTCCGTTTCCGCTGTTGTGGACAGCAATTCTTTTTTCTAGGTCTGTTGTCCATCCGGTATAAAGTGAGCCGTCAGCACATTTTAATATGTATACGTAATTCATTACATATCTTTAATAAGTGAGAGTGCATCCTCGTC
>JAZNZL010000140.1:0-1959 GCA_045594925.1 Clostridia bacterium | reverse complement strand
GAACAAATATAACTGAAAAAAGACTATTCCGAAGAATAGTCTTTTTTATGGTGGGAGGAGATGGATTCGAACCATCGAAGTCAGAGACAACAGATTTACAGTCTGCCCCCTTTGGCCACTCGGGAACCCTCCCAGATATTTCATTGAATTAAAAAAAGCTGGTGGCAGGACTTGAACCTGTAACCTGCTGATTACAAATCAGCTGCTCTACCGATTGAGCTACACCAGCAAATCCGAATACAATGATAACACACACTTAAGGGAATGTCAAGAACTTTTTTTATAAAATTTAAAAAAGTTTCAAAATTCAAGCATCAGCATCAACTTACTCTCAAGCCTTCTCAGGTTCGAGCCGCAATGCGTTTCGTATATAGATATCTTATATATCGGTTATGTTGCTAAATCGAGGTGACAGGGCTCGAACCTGCGGCCTCATGGTCCCAAACCACGCGCGCTACCAGCTGCGCCACACCTCGAAAGCAATATTTATTTTATAACAAACAAAATGGTTTGTCAAGAGTTTTTAAAAATTAAATATCAATAACGACAATAAAGGACGGATTTGCTTTTGTTAATCTCACCGTACCCTTAACAAAAAATTTACAAAATTTTCTTTACAAACACAACTATTTATAATATAATACATAGAATTAAGCATTATATAAGTGTGCTGTTACTATCAGATATAAGACTGATAAAAATTCAGAAAGAGGGAGTTTAAATGAAATTTTACTGTGAAGACAGTGAAAAGGTTTTAAATGAGCTGAAAAGCGACAAAGGAGGATTAACCTCTGCTGAGGCCGGCAAAAGGCTTGAAGCAAACGGCAAAAACAAGCTTGCTGCGGCAAAGGGCAAATCTATCTTTGCACGTTTTCTTGAGCAGCTTGCTGACCCGATGATTATAATCTTACTGGTTGCGGCGCTTATCAGCGGTGTGCTTGCTGTGGTGGAGAACGAAAGCTTTACCGATGTAATCATTATACTTGCTGTTGTTGTGGTTAATGCGGTTTTAGGCGTTTATCAGGAAAGCAAGGCTGAAAAAGCAATTGAGGCTCTGCAGGAGATGTCGGCTGCCACATCAAAGGTATTGCGTGACGGAAAGATTCAGGTGATACACAGCGAGGATTTGGTTATTGGTGATATTATCCTTTTAGAAGCCGGCGACGCTGTGCCTGCTGATGCGAGGATTTTAGAAAACGCCAGCCTTAAGGTTGAGGAAGCCGCACTTACCGGCGAGTCGGTACCGGTGACCAAATTTATTGATATTATAAACTTAAAAGACGGCGAAAAAGATGTGCCGCTCGGTGACCGCAAGAATATGCTGTATATGGGCTCTACCGTAGTTTACGGACGCGGTACGGCTGTTGTAACTGCTACAGGTATGGATACTGAAATGGGTAAAATAGCAGGTGCGCTTCAGCAAGCCGAAGACGGCGAAACTCCGCTTCAGAGAAAGCTTAATCAGCTTTCTAAAACACTCACCTGGCTGGTGCTGGGTATATGTGTGGTTGTATTTGGTGTACAGCTTTTAAGAGCAGGCAATTTCAGCTTTAACGAAACAATTTTGCCTTCGTTTATGGTTGCTGTTTCACTGGCTGTAGCAGCTATTCCTGAGGGGCTTGCGGCAGTTGTTACGGTTGTTCTTTCAATAGGCGTTACCAATATGTCAAGACGTAATGCTATCATACGCCGTTTGACAGCTGTTGAGACTCTCGGTTGTGCGCAGATTATATGTTCTGATAAAACCGGCACATTAACACAGAATAAAATGACCGTTGTGGATTACTTCGGCGAAAACGAAAAAAAGATTGCTTCAGCTATGGCACTGTGCTGTGATGCTGAGCTTGATACCGACGGAGGCATCACCGGTGAGCCTACTGAGGCGGCTCTGGTTGCTTGGGCAGATAAGCTGGGACTTAAAAAATATGATTTGAAAAAGGATTATCCCCGCTGCGGTGA
>JAZNZL010000139.1:0-4388 GCA_045594925.1 Clostridia bacterium | reverse complement strand
ACACAGATGAAACAGAAAACACAGCTGAAACAGAAAATGAAGCTGAAACAGAAAATGAAGCTGAAACTGAAGATAAAACTGAAGCTGAGAACAAAACCGAAACTGAAAACAAAGCTGAAACTGAAAACAAAGCTGAAACTGAAAACACAGCTGAAACAGAAAATGAAGCTGAAACCGAAAACAAAACCGAAACTGAAAACAAAACCGAAACCGAAAACAAAACTGAAACCGAAGACGAAGTAGAAGCAGAAGCAGAAGCAGAAGCAGAAGCAGAAGCAGAAGCAGAAGAAACCAAACCCACCTATAAATGGCAGAAATATAATGATAAAGACTTTGCGAAGTGGGTTACTAAAAAATCTAAAAAAACCTATGTGTTAGAGCTTTTGGAGGATGACGAAAATCCTGAAACAAAGGCTTTTTACGCACGTATAAATGAAATAGAGGACAGCGCGCTTTATAAAGAGGTTAGTCAGTATATATACTCCTTGCTTCATCCGGAAGAAACTGAGGAAACTGAAAATAAAGAGGACACCTCTGTTGATACTGAAAAAGCAGAAGATGAGCCTGAAGCTGAGGTTTTCCCTTGGACAGATATGGATGATGAAGAATTTGCCGAGTATGTGATGGGCGGCGAGCACGATTCATATTTCATCAGAATTTTGTCAGACGAAGAGGATGCCGCAGCAGGCGTAGCATTTGCAGACAGAATAAAAGATATGAAAAACAGCACTCTTTTAGCCTCAGTTAATGCGTATATAAAAGCTCTTGACACTGCAGAACCCGAAGATTCGGAAGAAGCCAAAGAGGAAGACGAACAGGAGCAGGAAGAAAAAGAGGAAGAAAAAGAGGAAGAAGATAAAGAAGAGGAAGAAAAAGACAAAGCGACCTATCCTTGGGATAGTATGACCGACGCTGAATTTGCAGATTGGATTTTAAGCGGCGAGAATAATGAATATATCATAGAGCTTCTTGCAGATGTTGCAGATGAGATCGTAGCAGAATTTGAGGCAGACCTTAATGAAACTGTAAGCGAAGAAGCAACTGAAACAGAAACTGAAGAAGCTGCTGTTCCTGTTGACGAAGCAGAAGAAATAGCAGAAGAAACAGCCGAAGACAAGCAGACCGTAGCAGAAGCATTCAAAAATGCCATTAACCAGATAAAAGATGGTCAGGTAGTTAATAAAATCAAAGCATTCATAGTAGGCTTGTTTGCAAAAGACGATGGTCTTGTAGAAACCACGCTTATCAATGATGAATATAATATTAAAATCGAGGGTAGACTCCCCGAGGGTGCGTCTGTAAAAGTTGCAGAGGTTTCTGCGGAAGATGTTGCCCAGTACCTTGAAGAAGGCGAAGAAGTACTTTTTGCCTATGATATAACCATCATAGTTAACGGCGAAGAGTATCAGCCGCCAAAGCCACTTTCTGTGTCAGTACTGGATGATGATATCCAGATTAAAGCAGAAGATAAAAAGGTAAAAGTAAAGCATATAGAAAAAGATAAAAAGACAGGTAAGTATAAGCCTAAAAAGGTAAAAAGCAAGAAATCACAAAACGGCAAATTAACCTTTGATGCAGATAGCTTTTCTATCTATATGGCGGTAGTTGCAGCTGAAGAGGAAGTAGCTGCTGAAATCAAAAGACTGACTTCCGAAGATGGCAGAGTAACTGTGTCAGGCGAAGCCATACCCGAAGGCGCTACTTTAACTGTAACTAATAAATTCACCGATGCTGATGTTAAATCTTTTGTAGCTTCAGGCACAAGCCTTGCCTTTGCCTATGATATCAGTGTTACTGATTCCTTGGGTGATCCTTGCGATTTCACTGCAAATCCCGTAACTGTAACAATTTCATCTGTTGTTAATGATAAAGCTATAACTGTTAAACACATAAAAGATGGCGCAGAGGTAGTAGCAGACGAGCAGACAGTCACCTCTGCTAATAATGCTGTGTCATTTGAGGCAAAATCCTTCTCAACATATCTCGGTACAGCCACAGGCTTTTTAACAACAGCTGATGGTAAGGTAACCGTTGCAGGCGAAGGCATTCCCGATGGTGCTAGACTGGATGCTGTTAAAAAATCACCGTACACCTTTGCTGATTACTTGAAAAACACAGGCGACGTAAAAGACACTATTGTTTTTGCCTATGTTGTCAATATCTATAATTCAGGCGGAACATTGTATAAGCCCACATCACCACTTGCTGTAACCATCGTTCCCGATTATAACGTCGGCGGCGCTGTGCAGGTAAGACGTTCTTATTATGTTCTTGGAAGCACTCTCACTATTTCGGGAGATACAATAGCCAGCAAAACAAATAATGATGGTTCAATTACATTTTCAAGCACCGCTATTTCCAATAACGTAAATACTAACTATAACTTTACTGCCTTTGTAGGTGTTGCACCTGATAATCTTGCATATCAGGACAGTGCTGTTTTGTATGATCAAGACGGTGTCACTGTAACTGGCTCTATACCTGTAGGAGCTGAGATGAGTGTTACTAAACGCTTTAGTGAACTCTCCGGCAGTAAATATGAAGCCGCAAGTACGCAGCTTTTCGGCTGGGAAATCAGAGTTATGTATGACGGCAAAGAGTTTGTTCCTAGGAACTTCCTTTCTGTAAAGATTGCCGGTAATACCGCAGCCATCGGCCAATTAAGAGTTTTGCAGGAGGTTAAATTACGCTCGTATGATAGTGCTTATATAGGTTCACCCCTTAGTAGTTCTATAGATAATTCTAATGGTGATATCACCTTCCTTGCAAGACATAGGTCCTTCTTCATTGGTGAAGTTATTGATGAAGCCTTTGATGGCAGTGCCACCCTTATAACAGAAAATGGTCTCGAAATAGTTGATGCAGGTAACTATTATTTTGACGGCTCAAGAGATAAAGGTAACTACGAAGGCACTCAAACCGACCTCAACGAAAATAAGTATATCCTTTTAGGTAAGATTGATGGCTATACTTTATATGATGATACAACTGATAAAAAAGCTGCTTACAGTACAGGATTAAATCCTTCTGTTGAGGGTGTTAATATATACCTGAAAGGACGCATTGATACCGCTCCCGGTGGTGCTGCGGCTCGTAGATTTTTAACTATAGAAACAGCTTCAAGTGCAAATATATCAGGTATGAAGGATGACAGTGATAATTACCCTGTAATCAGACAGACCTTGAGCGGACTTACTACAGGAACGGGTACAAACGTTATTTATATGGGCGGTGTGGTACATAACAACACCTTAACCTTTAGTAATTTCACTATCACCACAAGCAACGACGGTGAAGAAGCACAAGCAAGGGAATCCTTGGTTTACTTTAATGGTACTAATGGTGATAAAGCCGTAACCTTTGAAAATGTTACCTTCAAAAATTTAAACACTACTAATTCTGGAGCGTACGCTCTTAATCTACGACCTACTGAAAATAGTGCAACGCTTGATTTTAATATAAATAATTGTACGTTTATAAATAACAAATGTCCAAACGGCGGTGCTATTTTCACAGATGTCTCAAACGGTAATACATACAAAATACGCGATTCCTTAATCACCGGTAACAGCGATTATGGTATAAAAAACGATGGTAGAGTTGATCTCTATGGCAACACCATAGTTACCGGCAATAAAGTGGCCGGTGTATATAATAGATATATTTTTAATGCGTATGGGAATTCAACAGTTACTGCAAACGAAGGATACGGTATATACTGTGAATTTAGGGACACGCTTCCGTCAACCAATTCAGCAAAAATGTGGACTAATTTGAATGACCATTCATCAGTTACAAATAATGGAAACAGCGGTATCTATAACAAGATTGGTTCTCAGTTTACGCTGAGAGGTGCGTCTTATGTTTCCGGAAACACAGGCTACGGCATAGAAAATTACGGCATTTTCAAAATGAATGACAGTACTACAACCAACACAGTGCCTATTGAGAAGCATTGGGCTCAGGTTTATGGTAACACCCTCGGCGGTGTGTATAACTATAATAAGAGTAAAGCTACACTTAATAATTTTGCTGAAATTCACGATAATAAAGGGTGGGGCGTATATAACGCCGGTACCGCATCACTTACTATGGCAGATAACTCCTCCATCACAGGTAACGGTCCTGCAACTATCGACCGCGAACTCCTTGATGATGCTGCCACTGCAGCAACTCTTGGCGGCGGTATATATAACGGCGGTGCAGCACTCACTATAGGCGGCACTGTTTTCGTAGCCAAAAATAAAGGTATCGGTATTTATAATCCGGCAGATAAAACCCTCACTGTTCAGGGCTCAGCTGTAATTACCGGAAACGCTTGCTATGGTATATATAATAACGGTAACCTCACCATAGGCGGTGGCGCAAACATTATTGAAAACGATGGT
>JAZNZL010000138.1:0-3966 GCA_045594925.1 Clostridia bacterium | reverse complement strand
ACCGCTGCCTCCGGCAAGTGCACGTATGCTGTCGTCAATACAATCCACCACAGGTATAATCTGTGCATCCGTTGCTTTATGGGGGTCTTTATCAAAGTCGGATCGTAGCCATGTCGTTCTGTGAGCCAAGGAGTTGTTTCATACATTTGTCTTCCTAAGACCGCTTGGCCTCCGACTTACCGCTGCCTCCGGCAAGTGCACGTATGCTGTCGTCAATACAATCCACCACAGGTATAATCTGTGCATCCGTTGCTTTATGGGGGTCTTTATCATAAAGGCCGTCAATATCCGAAAGAATAACAAGCAAATCCGCCTCCACCAAAGACGCAACCACCGCAGAAAGAGTGTCGTTATCGCCAAACTCAATCTGCTCTGTTGAGATAGTATCGTTTTCGTTTACAATAGGGATTGCCCCCAGTGAAAATAACATCTCAAAGGTGTTCTTTGCGTTGGTGCGCATAAGCTCACTGTCTGTTACATCACGTGTTAAAAGTATCTGCGCAACTATATGTCCGTACGTTTCAAAAAGCGTGCTGTAATAATTCATCAGCTCACACTGACCGATAGACGCCAATGCCTGCTTCTCTTTAGTGCAGTCAGGTCTTTTAGACACGCCCGCCTTACCCATACCAACTCCGATAGCACCGGACGACACCAGCACCACCTCTATACCGCTGTTACGGATATCAGATATTACCTTTACAAGCTTTTCAAATCTGCGTATATTAAGCCTGCCACCCTCATAGGTGAGAGTAGACGTTCCGACCTTTATAACTATACGTCTTTTATCGTTTGCCATTCTGAAGCTCCGCTCTGCTGTTACGCAATGTGTCTGTGAGTTTTGTAAGTGATGCGCTTGCCTGTGCGTTCATATCACGAAGGCCAAGCTCTGCCTTTTTGAGAACATCATCTGCAAACTGAAGTGTGCCAAGGCGAATCTCACGGCTGTTTGCCTGTGCAGCAGCTATAATCTCATTTGCCTTTGCATTTGCTCTCTTTGTTATTTCGTGCTCGTCAATAAGTGACACTATCTTCTCTTCAGCGCCTTTCAAAATAAGGTCTGCCTGCTTCTTTGCATCACCTAAAATTCTCTGTCTGTCCTCTGCTACAGATTTTGCTATACGAACTTCCTCAGGAATATGTAAGCTTATATCCCTGATGATTTCCATAACTTCCTCTTTGTTAATAAAGGTTTTATGGATTATGGGGAATTCAAAGCCGCTGTCAATTATATCCTCAAGTTCGCTGAGCAATTCGATGATATCGGTTCCTCTTTCCATACTACACCAATCCTTTCACAAGCCTTATCCGCCTGTTTTATTTTCTGTTAGTCTCTACTGCACGCTGTATAATTTCTGGTATCAAATCTTCCGGTACAAGACCGTTTAAATTGCCGCTGTATCTGGCAACCTCTTTTACGATGCTGGAGCTTAAATAGGAGTATTTGTTGCTGGTCATCATAAAAAGTGTTTCCACATCTTTAAGCAGCTTATGGTTCATAAGTGCCATCTGAAATTCATACTCAAAATCAGACACGGCACGTAAGCCCTTGATAATAACAGTCGCATTCTTTTCCGCTACGAAATCAACTAAAAGTCCGTCAAAGGATGCAACCTCTACATTGTGTATGCCCATAGCAGACACAGACCGCTTTATCATATCAGCACGTTCTTCCACTGTGAACATAGGTTTTTTAGAGCTGTTGGTAAGAATAGCCACATACACCTTCTCAAAAATCCGTGCAGCTCGTTTTATAATATCCAGATGCCCGTTTGTAACCGGGTCAAATGAACCGGGATATACGGCGATGTTTTTCATTTAAGATTTCTCCTCTGTAAGTACATAAACAGCCACCTTACCGTATTTGCGTTCACGGTAAACCTCAAATCCTGAAAAATCCGGCTTGATATCTGTGCTGCATTCTGCTATCAGGATGCCGTCGTCACTCAAAAGATTACGGCTTTTTATAATACTGAGTGCTTCCTCATAAAAACCCGCACCATAGGGTGGGTCAAGAAATATTATATCGAATCTGTCGCTGCAGGTGCTTAAAAACTGCTTGAAATCAGTATGCCTTACAGTGCAACAATCGGAATGGGTTTTTTCAATATTCTTTTTCACAACAGAGATAGCCTTATCGTCGCAATCAACGAAAACAGCCTCAGCCGCACCGCGGCTTAAAGCCTCCAGCCCCATAGCGCCGCTGCCTGCAAAAAGGTCAAGCACGCAAGCTGACGGGATGCTGAAATTTATCATAGAAAATATCGCCTCGCGCACTCTGTCAAGGGTGGGACGGGTATCATTTCCTTCAGGGGAAAACAGCTTTGTTCCTCTTGCTTTGCCTGATATAATCCTCAATTAACTATACCACCCCTATAATAATACTCTATTATATTATATAGTTACTATCTCTTTTTGTCAAGGGAATTTTCGTTTATTCGACATATTGTAAAGTTTGCCATCATATAATTATCATATAATTTTTGTTCAAAAGCCTTTCTCGGTGGTGAAGTATGAAGAAAAAAGAGTTTTTATCGGGAGTGATTTCGCTCACACTTTCAATGCTTATAATACAATCCTCTTCAATGGCTTTTTCCGTGTTCGTATCAGCAAAAGCCGGCGCAGAGGCTATGGGTGTTTTCCATCTAATAATGTCAGTGTTCTCTTTCGCCGTTACGGTTGCCATATCCGGCGTGCCTCTGGCGGCTACAAGGCTGGTTTCGGAAACTAAAAAGGGCTTAAGCGCCAAATATATTTTAAAAAAGGTGCTGATTCTGTCATCTGCTTTCGGGATGTTTTCGGGAAGCGCTCTGTTTGTAAGCGCACCGGCAATTTGCAGATGGTTTTTAAAAAACAATGACGCTTTAATTCCGTTAAGGATTCTGGCGGTTTCTCTGCCGTTTACGGCTGTTTCTGCTGCTGTGCGCGGGTATTTTACAGGGTTTCAGAAAATATCCTGTATAGTGGCAGGAAAAATGGTGGAGGATTTTTCATATATGCTTATCACCTTGTGCCTTATGAAAATTTTCGGTATGGGTGGTAATGTGTCAGTTCTGCTGTCTGCAGGGATAGCTGTGTCGGCAGCTATAGCATTTGCTTTTGATATTTCAATGTGCCTGATGTCTGTATCAAGACACACTCTGCCAGGTGAGAAAGCGTCTTATATGTCTGTGCTTGCAATATCTGCACCGGTGGCAGCCGGCTCTTATCTGCGTTCATCCCTTACTGCTGCAGAAAATATTATGGTTCCCTTATGCCTTGCCAAATCCGGTATTGACAACGCCATAGCCCAGTACGGAGTCATAAAGGGTATGGCTATGCCGGTGCTGACTTTTCCTTATGTTTTTCTCCAGTCCTTTATATCACTGCTGATACCCGAAATCTCCGGCAGAAATGCCAGAGAAAACAAAAAAAGTGTGAAAAGAGCCATTAGCCTTTCAATAAGATGCACTGCTTTTTTTGGCGTGACTGTAGCGGTGATTCTGCTTTTATACGGCAGAAGTCTGGGACTTAATCTTTACAAAAACCCCTATGCCGCAAAGTACATAACCGCCCTTGCTCTCCTTGCAATACCTATGTATACAGATTCAGTTACTGACGGCTTGCTAAAGGGTATGAATGAGCAGGTGTATTCGCTGAAAATAAATATAGTGGATTCTCTCATAAGGCTGCCTGTTATATGGCTGCTTTTGCCGGCGTTTGGCGGATACGGGTATATTGCTCTTATGTATATAAGCGAGCTGTTAAATTTTGCGCTGTCTTATAGGAGGCTTAAGCAGATGCGTTAGTACCCGAACTCGCCTAAAACAAGTAAAATCGCTCTTTTTCCGCGTTGTCGGTCTTGAAATACGACAGTATTCCTGCGACCTTCCGCCTTGAAAAACAAACAATTTTATCTTGTTTTAGGTTCAAAGAATTTTCCGTGCTGTGTTTTTGCGTCGATGCGAGGCAAAAACGCAAGCTAAT
>JAZNZL010000137.1:0-2876 GCA_045594925.1 Clostridia bacterium | reverse complement strand
TAGAGCTGCTGGAAAAGGGAGAAGCGCCTTTGGATGAGTGTATTTCTTTATTTGAAGAAGGTGTTAAAATCTCCAGAGAATGTATAAGTATGCTTGATACTGCTGAACAAAAAATTAAGCTGATCACCAAAAATAGCGACGGTGAATTTTCTGAAAGTGACTTTATACCGGACGGAGAGTGAAAACGTGAATTTTAAAGCAGAATATGATATCAGAGTAAAAGAAATAGATAATTATATAGCAGCCTACTTAAATAGTTTGAATAATGTTGATGAGATTCTTGTTGAAGGTATGAAGTATGCTGTTTTAAATGGTGGCAAGCGTCTTCGTTCAATTCTGTGCACTGAAATATGCTCTTGCTTTTCAGGCGATAAAACTGCGGCTATGCCATACGCTATGGCGATTGAGCTTATACACGCATATTCTCTTGTTCACGATGATTTGCCGGCTATGGATAATGCTGATTACAGAAGGGGGCTGCCAAGCTGTCATAAAAAATATGGCGAGGATATTGCTATACTTATAGGCGATGCGCTTTTAAATACAGCTTTTGAGATTATGCTTAAGTATGCTGGCAGTACTCCGGGAGCTGTTGAGGCTGCAAGGATTATTGCTCGTTCTTCTGGAATATTTGGTATGGTCAACGGTCAAATGCAGGATCTTGCATTATCTAATCGAAAAGAAGCTTCTAAAGATGATTTAATCAATCTTATTGAACAAAAAACCATGGCTCTTATTCGTGGTGCGGCCTGTTCCGGTGCTGCTATTGCTATGTGCAGCGAAACAGAGTTTGAATCAGTTGATAGGTATGCATATCATCTTGGTCTTGCTTTTCAGATAAGGGATGACTTTGAGGATTTTACTGAAGATGAAAATGATGAACACGCCTGTCCGAATTTTATAAATGTTTGTGGTATGGAAGAAGCAAGGGCTATGCTTAGCAAAAATGTTGATGAATCTTTTATGTATTTAAAAAAGATAAGCAACAGCGAATTCCTTATAGAACTTAATAATTATTTATTTTCAGAGGTGAAATGATGACTTCGTTTCAAATAAGTGATATTTTTAGTAATGATATAATCAATGTTACTGTTTTAGCGTGGTTGATTGCGCAGGTATTAAAATTTTTTACTTACTACAGTACAAACAAAGAATTCGATTTTAAACGTGTTGTTGGGTCCGGCGGTATGCCAAGTTCTCACTCTGCAGGAGTAACGGCGATGTCGGTAATGATTTTTCGAACCTGCGGATTTTCTTCTCCGGAGTTTGCGATAGCACTTGTGTTTTCTTTGGTTGTTATGTATGATGCTACTGGCGTCAGACGCGCTACCGGAGAACACGCTACCATAATCAATAAAATGATGGATTTATATAACGATGGAGAATCGGTGTTTGGTGATAAGTATTTAAAGGAACTTATAGGGCACTCTCCATTGCAAGTTTTAATGGGAGCGCTTTTAGGAATTACAATAGGAATTCTGTATATTTTTTGATTTTTATATGAAAAAGGTGATTTTCTCAAAATTCATAATCAATTTGACAAATCGCAGAAACAATTAAAAAGGAGTGGCTTAAGTTTGCAAAACAGGCTTGATGTGGAAATGGTAAATCGCGGTTTAGCTGAAAGCCGTGAAAAAGCAAAAGCGTATATAATGGCAGGTTCTGTTTTTGTAGATGGTCAAAAAGCTTTTAAACCGGGAGATAAAATCAAAGATGGTATGCAGATAGAGCTTCGCGGCACTCCGCTGCCGTTTGTTAGCAGAGGCGGATTAAAGCTTGATAAATCCATAAAAGTTTTTGATATTCATTTGCAAAATCTTGTTTGTATGGATATTGGTGCTTCAACCGGTGGTTTTACTGATTGTATGCTCCAAAACGGTGCTTCAAAAGTTTATGCTGTAGATGTAGGATATGGACAGTTAGCCTGGAAACTAAGGTGCGACGAACGTGTTATAAATATAGAAAGAACGAATATACGATACTTAGAGCCTGAAAGCATTGAAGATGAACTGGATTTTATTTCAATCGATGTATCTTTTATTTCACTAAAATTAGTGCTTCCTGTTGTAGCTAAAATCCTTAAAAACAATGGAAAATGTGTTGCTTTGGTTAAACCGCAGTTTGAAGCCGGTCGTGAAGAAGTTGGTAAAAAAGGTGTTGTGAGAGATGCTGGCATCCATAAAAAAGTAATCAGACAGTGTATTTCATACGCACTGGATAACAATTTATCCGTACTTGACATCGATTATTCACCTATAAAGGGACCTGAAGGAAATATTGAGTTTTTGATGTATATTTCAAAAAATGATATTGTTGAGAATATGACAAGCGATGAGAAAATTGAAGAAACTGTAATAAATTCACACAATATGTAAGGATAAAGCACCGAATATAATTTGATTAAGGGTAATTCTAATGAACAATAACGGACAGAATAAAGACGCAAATAAAAAATCCCCTCACGCAGGGCACAGACAAAGAGTCATATCAAAATATATGGAATATGGCTTGGACTCGTTTTACGAACACGAGGTTCTTGAAATGCTATTGTTTTTCTCTATTCCAAGAGCTGACACTAACGCGCTTGCTCATAGTATTCTTGAAAAAATGGGTTCTTTGGAAAATGTTTTAGAAGCAACACCTGAAGATTTGATGTCAATACCTGGAGTGGGGAAGAACACAGCTGCTTTACTTACTTTAATGCGCTCCTTATGGGAGTACAAAAATACAAAACTTTATGACAAAAGAATATACTTAGATAGTTCTATAAAAATCTGCAGATTTTGTCTTAAATATTTTTCAGAGCACGTTAACGAATCGGCAATTATGCTTTCAATGGACCATAATGGAAGATTAAAACAAGTTACTACTTTAAG
>JAZNZL010000136.1:0-2091 GCA_045594925.1 Clostridia bacterium | reverse complement strand
TTCCATTGTTGAACTGATTTTTTCACCGTTATCCTGCTCACACTCAACTGCTCCGTAATAAAGCTCTCCTATACGGGTATAGCAGCTTTCTATCTCACTCTTTATATGGGTGGCTTTCAGCCTAAGCTTTGCCTGCTGCGTCACCTCACCGGATACCTTTGCCGCATCCTTTGCTGTTTTGGTTAAAACACTTTTTACATCTTCAAAAAAGCTCATAATATTTACCTCCTATATTTTATATATTTACTATGGTGTTACATCTTCCTGCGGTTGCGCCTGTGCTGCCGCTAAAAGCGCAGACTGCTCCTCAACCTTTGCCTGCAGGGATTTGAGCTGAAGCTCCAGGCTGGAAATCCTCTCCTCTTTATCCGCAAGCTGAACATTAAGCGCTGAAACCTCTTCCTTTAGCGACTGTACCTGCATAGTATCTGTTCTCGTACTTGCCACAAGCTTGAAGCTTACGAAAAACGAAACGGCAAACACAGCTACAAAACCCAGCACATACAAAATGATTTTACCCGGAGTCTTCCTTTTTCCTGCTCCTGAATTGATATAATAATTCAAGACACTCACCCCTTACTGTTTTATCTCAACCGTATTTCCTGTATCAAACAGATAAATATACTTTTTACAAACACCTTTTCCTGTTAAAAGCTCAAGTGCTTTTTCGTAATACTTAAGCTGCAGGCTATACCGCCGGCATATAATACTCTCAAACTCGTCCGTTGGATAGCCTTTGTTGCGGTCTGTCTTATAATCAACCAAAACAATATTCCCTTCCGAATCTTCAAAATATGCATCTATCATACCCTGAACAACTATCTTTTCATCAGTTTTAACATCGGAAAAAATCTCGCTTGCCTGAACAAAAATTTCAAAAGGTACTTCGCGGAAAACTGCGTCTGCATTAAGCATCGCCTCGCCAACGGAAGATAAGAAGAACTTCTCTATGGCTGACACATCAACATATTCCGCCTCATCAGCTGTTAAAGCGCCATTTTTTACAAGTTTTTCTATCTCCGCTTTTATTGTACCGCCATTTTTTACTGTTGTCAATTCTATTTTTTGCATACAGTAATGCATTATAGTTCCTATCCGTGCAGCACTATAGCTTTCGCCACCACCTAAAAAACGCGGTTGCTTTAACACGGGCATTCTGTATATTCTGTACGCGGTTAAATCTTCCGTTTCATTAAGACGTTTCAGCTCTGTTACGGTTACATTCCTCGGCAGATATGACAGCTTCTCATAAGGGTACTTATACTCTAACCGCCTGTATATCTCTCCTGAAAAGCCGCTGTTATTATCTTTATCGGGAAGCTCTCTTACAGCATTAACGCCATCTGTATTGCCGCAGCTTATTTCATAAGTCGAAACAACATTTCGCCTAAACGACACACTGTCTGCTTTTACTATACCCTCATTGGAGCCATTATACAAAGCACAAAGTATCCACTCCATATAGGTTCTGCACTGGGATACTGCTTTTACCTCAGGTTTTTCACCTGCAGAGCACATAATACGAATATTCTCATCAAGTTTTGCAAAATTATCGGCTACACCGGTAACAACAAGCTTCTCTCTGGCTCTGGTAAGTGCCACATACAAAAGGCGCATCTCCTCAGACACACTTTCTTCAAGCATCTTAGCCGCTATGGCATTTTTCACTGTGGGCTTATAGGAAAAACGTTTTTTCTCATCAACATAGTTTATTCCAATACCAAGATCATTGTGCATAATTACAGCATCACTCACGTCACGTGTATTAAACTTTTTTCCGCACATACTCAAAAATACCACCGGAAACTCCAGACCTTTACTTTTATGTATGGTCATTATACGCACAACGTCATCGTTTTCGCCTATAATCTTTGCACTGTCACCGCCACCGCCAAGGGATATCTGTCTGTCAACAAACTGTGCAAAGCTTACGGGTGTGCCTCCCACTGACAGCACAAACTGACGCGCCTTATCCAAAAGCATACGTATATTTGCCTTTTTCAGTGATGGCGACGGAAGAGTGCCTATATAATCCATATAATCTGTATCGGCAATTATATACCGCAGAAATTCGTCTGCATCCATTATACA
>JAZNZL010000135.1:0-2162 GCA_045594925.1 Clostridia bacterium | reverse complement strand
AGCATATTTTAAATTCCGGTTTTGAGCCTTTGGGGTATGAAATGCGGTTTGATGATGACAATATCGGCTGTATAGAGTTTGAACTTTCCAATGGTAAAAAGGCAAAGGTAACAGGCGTAATTGACCGAAGCGATGTATATAAATGCGATGAAGGTGAATTTGTCCGTGTAATAGATTATAAGACCGGTAATAAGGAATTTAGCCTTACAGATGTGTTTTACGGACTTGATGTGCAGCTTTTTGTGTATCTTAATTCGCTTGTTGCAAGCGATGAAAAGTATAAATACGCAGGAGCACTGTATTTCAAGATAGATGACCCGATTTTTAAGGCGGATAACCGCTATGATGAATCCAAAACAGAAGAAAAGCTGGCAAGCGCCCTTAAGATGAAAGGTCTTATTTTGGGCAGTGAAGAGGTTTTGTCTGCCACGGATGATGTTACAGCATCCTCGGCGAAGAAAGCAACATATAAAAACTTTGTTCAGCTGGATAAGCATTTGAGAAAAATCATAGGCAGTTTGTGTAAGGAAATGTCAAGCGGAGATATCAGTATGCGTCCTTATGTGAAGCAGGGATTTTCGCCCTGTTCATATTGCGGGTATAAAACCGTATGCGGTTTTGATGCCCGTAAAAAAGGTAATGATTACGAATACCTTGACAGCTTGAAAGACGAAAGAATCTGGGAGCTTTTGGGAGGTGAGGCAAGTGTGGACTAATGACCAGCTTAAAGCAATCAATGCACCGGTATCCGATATTCTTGTAACGGCAGCAGCAGGCTCCGGTAAAACAGCAGTTATGGTTGAACGCATAATCCAGCGTGTAATAGCTGATAACGGAACAGATATAGATAAAATGCTGGTAGTTACCTTTACCAAGGCAGCTGCATCGGAGATAAAAGAGAGAATATCAGCGAAAATATCGGAAACTCTTTTGTCTGGTGGCAGTGAAAGACTTAAAAATCAGCTCGTACTTGTAAACAGAGCCTCTATTTGTACCATACATAGCTTTTGCCTTGATATTATAAGGAATAACTTTCACCTCCTCGGCCTTGACCCCAATTTCAAAATAGCCGATACCACAGATGTTTCCGTGTTAAAGGCAAAGGCGCTGAGTGATGTTTTAGACGAATTTTATGAGAGAGAAGAGGATGAAGACTTTTACCGTCTTATAAATTCTTTTACCAAGAAAAACGACAGCGCCATAGAAAAAATCATAACCGATGTGTATAATTTTTCACAGAGTATGGCAGACCCTTACGGATGGCTTGATAAATGTGAGAATGTGTATTCGGGTGATTGTGAAAAAGCACTTTCTTATGTGCTCAAAGAGGTAAAAAGTGATGCACAGTATTGTTGCAGCCTATATAAAAAAGCAATAAAGCTCTGTGCTTTTGACACGTCATTTGAGCTGTGCAGAGATATTTTAGCAGATGAACTGTATATGTGCGAGGGTATCTTTAAGGCTTGTGACGATGGTTGGGATACGGTTTATAATTTTGTAAAGGATTATAAATTCAGAAACTTAAGCTCGAGAAAAAGTATGGATGCATCTGTTTTTGAAGAGATTAAGGAAATCCGTTCCAAAGCCCGTAAAATATTAAAGGATATAATTGCCGGTAAGGTAAATCTTCCTTTGGCTGTAATAAAGGAAGACCTTGCTTATATGTTGCCTTGCGTGTCTAAAATATGTGAGCTTGTGCGGGCGTTTGATAAACGATATACTCAATATAAACGAGAGAAAAATCTGGTGGATTTTAACGATTTTGAGCACCTTGCGCTGAAACTTTTGACGGATTCCAGATACAGCGAGGTGTCGGCTGCTCTTCGTGAAAAATACGATGAAATCTATGTGGATGAATATCAGGATTGCAACGGTGTGCAGGAGGCAATATTCAAGGCAGTATCCCGAGAGAATAATGGAACACCCAATATGTTTATGGTGGGTGATATGAAGCAGTGTATCTATAGATTCAGAAAAGCCGAGCCGCAGCTTTTTAAAAACAAGAGTGATACCTATACACCTTATAATGGCGAAATAAATCCTTTTAATAAAATCGTGCTCAATAAAAACTTCCGTAGCCGTAAAGAGATACTTGACGGAGTAAATAAAATCTTTTCGTCTGTTATGAGCGAAAGAGTTGGCGAGATAGGCTATACTGACAG
>JAZNZL010000134.1:0-3974 GCA_045594925.1 Clostridia bacterium | reverse complement strand
CTCAGCTGTTTCCTTCTTTTCTGCAGGCTCTTTCTTTGTTGTAGTTTTCTTTGCCTTGGGCTTTTCTGCCTTTGCTGCATCTGCTATAAGATCTACCGCTTTGCTTACGCAGAGGTCTTTCATCATATTCTCTTTCTCTGCTTCGCCTATGAAGGATTTTACCTTATCGGCCTCCATATTATACATTGTTGCCATTTTTTCTATTTCTTTATCAAAATCTTCTTCTGTAGCTTCAATTTTTTCTGCTTTTGCTATTGCCTCAAGAACAAGATTGCATTTTACCTGTGAATATGCCTGTGCCTTAAACTGCTCCTTGAATGAGTCGGGGGTCATACCTGTAAGCTGCATATACTTCTCAAGATTAAGTCCCTGCGCTGAAAGTCTGTAGTCAAAATCTCTTGCGATTGACTCTATCTGCTGGTCAACCATACACTCGGGGATTTCAACCTCACTACCCTCTGCTACCTTTTCTATAACAGAATTCTTAAACTCTGCCATTGTTCTCTCTTCGTTTGCTTTATCAAGCTTTTCTTTAATTGATGCTTTATATTCTGCAAGTGTATCAAATTCGCTTACATCCTTTGCAAAATCGTCATCAAGCTCAGGAAGCTCTTTTACTTTAATCTCTTTTACAGTTACTTTAAATACTGCAGGCTTACCCTTAAGCTCCTCTGCGTGATACTCCTCAGGGAAAGTTACATTTACATCTGTTTCTTTACCAATTTCAGCGCCTACCAAAGCTTCCTCAAAGCCGGGTATAAACTGACCGCTGCCAATTGTAAGCGGATAGTCCTCGCCTTTACCGCCTTCAAATGCAACACCATCTACAAAGCCTTCAAAATCGATAGTGGTCATATCGCCTTCTTTAACGGCTCTATCATCTACTGTTATCATTCTTGAGTTTTTCTCACGTGCAGCTTCCATTTCTCTCTCTACATCTGCATCTGTGGTTTCATATACTGTTTTCTCTACAGCAACGCCTTTATACTCACCAAGCTTAACCTCTGGCTTTACTGTTACAACTGCTGTGATAACAAGGTCTTCACCCTTGCCGATTGACTCAATATCAATCTCAGGTCTGTCAACAGGCTCTATACCTGCTTCCTTAACAGCCGCCTCATATGCTTCGGGGCATACTTCGTTTACAGCTTCTTCATAGAATACAGCTTCACCATAGTATTTCTCGATGATTGCCTTAGGTGCTTTGCCCTTTCTGAAGCCGGGAATGTTAATGTTTTTTACAAGCTTTCTGTAAGCTTTATTGATTCCCTCTGCAAAAACCTCTTTATCAATACTGATAGTGAGTTTTACAGTGTTTGTTCCTGTGATTTCTTTGTTTACAAGTTTCATTTCATTTGCTCCTTATAAATAAAATTTTTCTTTTTTTGTTTAATTTTTTATTACATAACTTATCAGCATAATATTATATCAAAAATTTTTAGAAAATTCTACCCTTTTTTGAAATTTTTTAAAAACTTATTTTTACAGGTGTAAAATCAAGATAATCTGCAGATGTGATTTTATATTCTACTCCGTCTATCACACCCTGGACACCTTTCTTTAATCCGGCTCCGTGAAGATGTCCGTACACACATTTTTTTACTTTATAACGTGAAAACAGTGCAGATATTTCTTTATTGACTTTACCCGATTCTGTAAATGGAGGGTAATGGACAACTGCTAAAATATTTTCACTTTTCTTAAGTTCCGCCGCCTTTAACGAGTTTTCCAGACGCGTGAGCTCGTGAGCATATATTTTATCATCATCCTTGCCAAACTCATCGGATGTGGGGTCAAGCCACCAGCGCGTTCCGCATATTACAACATCGTCTGCCAAAAATGCATTATTATTACAGAACTCTATCGTATTAAAGTTATGCTTTTTTACTAATGCGGTCATCTTTGAAAGGGTTTCCCACCAGTAATCGTGGTTGCCTTTAAAGATTATCTTCCTTCCGGGAAGAGACGATATAAACCTGAAATCACTCTCACAGTCCTCAAGCTTCATCTCCCAGGAAATATCCCCGCCTATTACAACCGTATCAGCATCAGTCACTGTATTTAACCAGTTGCTCCTTATACGGTTCATATAATCCGTCCATCCGCTGCCGAAAACCTCCATAGATTTATCGGTATTAGTTGACAGATGCAAATCTGAGATTGCATATACTGCTATGGAAAACACCTCCATTGCATTTTAAGTAGATGCGAGGCAAAAACGCAAGCAAATACTGCCGTATTGCGAGTATTTTAACAAAGCAGTGGCGTAAAAACACGCACCCAAAACGGGTTCGGATACTGACGCATCTTCTTAACATAATACCACATTTAATTGGAAAACGCAACTTATATATACGTAATTTGGTTATTACCACAAAAAAAGACTGCTTTGCTTTTGGCAAAACAGTCTTTTTCACAATAAATCTTAATCAATACATTCCCATTCCGCCACCGGGTGCGCCCATTGGTGCGGGATTTTCTTCGGGGATATCTGTTACAAGGCTCTCTGTAGTGAGCACTGTTGCCGCAACTGATGCAGCATTCTGCAATGCACTTCTTGTAACCTTAGCAGGGTCTACTATACCTGCTGCAAACATATCTGCATATTCATCTGTAAGTGCATTATAGCCGATAGAATCATCGCTTGCCTTTACCTTATCCACAATAACTGCACCCTCAAGACCTGCGTTCGCCGCAATCTGCATAACCGGTGCTTCCAATGCTTTAAGAACTATCTTAACACCTGTTTTTTCATCGCCTTCTTTTGTTTCAAGAAGCTTTTCAACTGCGCTTATTGCGTTGATATATGACGTACCACCGCCGGCTACTATTCCTTCTTCTACTGCTGCTTTTGTAGCTGCAAGTGCGTCTTCAATTCTTAATTTCATTTCCTTCATTTCTGTTTCTGTTGCAGCACCAACCTTAATTACCGCAACACCGCCTGAAATCTTTGCAAGGCGTTCCTGAAGTTTTTCTCTGTCAAAGTCGCTTGTGGTTTCAGCTATCTGGTTCTTTATCTGTGCTGTTCTTTCTGCAATAGCTGTTTTATCACCGGCGCCGTCTACGATTATTGTAGCTTCCTTCTGCACCTTAACCTGCTTAGCTCTGCCCAGCATTTCCATTGTGGTTTCCTTAAGGTCAAGTCCTAAATCCTCTGTAACAACTGTACCGCCTGTCAAAATAGCGATATCACGGAGCATTTCTTTTCTTCTGTCACCAAAGCCGGGGGCTTTAACAGCTACACAGGTAAATGTTCCTCTCAAACGGTTTACAAGCAAAGTGGCAAGGGCTTCACCCTCTACATCCTCAGCAATAATAACAAGCTTTTTACCCTGCTGCACTATCTGCTCAAGAAGAGGAAGAATTTCCTGTATATTGGAAATCTTTTTATCTGTGATAAGAATATAGGCATCGTCAATCACTGCTTCCATCTTGTCTGTATCTGTTGCCATATAAGGTGAAATATAGCCTCTGTCAAACTGCATACCCTCTACAACATCACAGTAGGTTTCAGCTGTTTTTGACTCCTCAACAGTGATAACACCATCGCTTGTTACCTTTTCCATAGCATCGGCAATAAGAACACCAACCTGCTCATCCGCTGCACTTACTGCTGCAACAGTTGCGATATCTTCCTTACCGCTTACTTTCTTACTTTTACTTACAATATACTCAACAGCTGTATCTACAGCAGCTTTCATACCTTTTCTTACTATCATAGGATTTGCGCCTGCTGTAACATTTTTTATACCTTCGTGAATAAGTGCCTGAGCAAGAAGTGTTGCTGTTGTGGTACCATCACCTGCTACATCGTTTGTCTTTGTAGCAACCTCTTTTATAAGCTGTGCGCCCATATTCTCAAATGGGTCTTCAAGCTCTATTTCCTTTGCTATTGTTACGCCATCATTTGTAATGAGGGGTGCGCCAAATTTTTTATCCAACACCACGTTTCTGCCCTTAGGACCTAATGTGAT
>JAZNZL010000133.1:0-5389 GCA_045594925.1 Clostridia bacterium | reverse complement strand
TTTTTTCAATTTTTTTGTTTCTACCTTTTCAAACTCGCATTTTCTCGCGTTTTCTCTTTTTTGCTCCGTTATACTCGCTTTCTATTTTAATATTTTTTGTAAACTTTATCCCCTTTTTCTATTTGATTATTGATTTTCCACTGCTGTTTTTGTATAATACTTTATAACACAAACAAGAAAGGATTTTTACTTATGGGCGAATCTCCAAAACTTTTAAATCTTACATTCCGTCTTCTGGGCGTTCAGCTGGTGCTTATTATTATTTCCGTGCTGTTTATGGAGTCTTTTGTGGCAATTATAAGCTCTCAGGCAGGACTTAAAATATACAGCACTATTACTGCATTTATATATCTTTGCGTTTACTACTCAAAGGTATGGAAAGCCGGTGACAAGGACAGAAAGACTGTTAAAGTATACAACGACCGACACGATGACAAGATTTCCATAAACAAGCTCAAAGGGCTTTATGCAGGTGTTTTGGCAGCTATTCCAAATATATTTATGCTTATTGCAGTAGCAATCGCAGGCGCAAAGGGCAGCAGCTCGTATTCTGTGGTAAATCCTATATACAGAATACTTATGACTCATTTTGTAGGCTGGCTTGGGAATGATAACCTGACATATATACCAAACTGCATTATTGTAACTGTTATACCCATTATTCTTGGAGTGCTTGCCTATATTGCAGGCACGAAGAAATACTCTGTTATAGAAAAATATCTGCCTAAGCTGGTATACAAAAACACTGACAACAAGAATAAATAATATATTTCAAAAATATCCTTATTATATATGACTATATAAGTAGGTGTTTTTGAATGATTGTGGTTTTAAAGCGGTCCAATCTCTGCATACTTGCAATATCAGCATTTCTTTCGGTGATGACGGTGAATCTGGCGTATAAATCAGACATTGTGCCTGCAAGTACACTACCGATATCTGAAAAGGTGATTGTCCTTGATGCCGGTCACGGAGCAGCTGACGGCGGTGCTGTGGGCACGTCCGGAGCTTATGAGAAGGAGCTTAACCTTAAAATCGCACAAAGGCTGCAGAAGCTTTTAGAGCAGACCGGCTCGGAGGTTATCGTAACACGGGCTGACGATGAGCCTATTGCCCAAAGCAAAAGAGAAGATATGCATCTTCGCAAAAGCTACAGGGACTCATCCTCCGCAGACATATTTGTAAGTATACATATGAACAAATTCCCGCAGCAAAAATACAGTGGCGCGCAGGTGTTTTACGCCGACAGTGAAGAAAGCAAACTTTTAGGAGAATGTATACAAAGCGAAATGAAGCAGCTTTTAAACCCGTCTAACAACCGTGTAGCAAAAAAGGCTGACAGCTCGATATTTCTGCTTAAAAAAAGTGCAGTTCCGTCTGTTATAGTAGAATGCGGTTTTTTATCAAACCCCGAAGAAGAACGTTTGCTAAATACCGATGAATATCAGGAACGGCTTGCCTGGTCAGTGTATTCGGGCATTATAAAATATTTTGATGCCGAAGTTGAAGGGCAGTAGAGCCTGGGCAGCTTTTTATTAAACATTTATGAATAAGTAATTCATATTCCCCTTTTATTCATATACATTGAGTAAAGGGGGAATTTTATGCCCGAAAATATTAAGATTATATCTCAGGAAAACGCAAGCGGAAGTGTATCTTTAAAATATGGAAGCACATTAAAGGTACGCCTTAAGCTCACTCTGTCCCAGCCACTGGCAAAGACTGATGTGCTTAAGGTTTTGCTTACCTCATCTGTGAATCGCCAGAGGCAGCCGCTGTACTGCGGTATTGCTGAAACCGACGGCGTGGACTGCGTCTTCTCAAAATCTTTTGATGCAGACAAGGATTACGTCGGCATTGACACTGTTGAAATAATCCTTAAAAATGTGTTCACCGAAGAAACTATGCCTTTTTTAAAGGTCTGCTTTAATGATGATATTATTGAAGAAAAACAAGATGGAGAAAACGAAGAAGACAGAGAAGAGCAGATAGACTATGAGCTTAATAAACTAAGGCAGCAGCTTGGTGCGTTGCAAAGCAACAGCGCCTACAAATCATTTATCGCTATTTCGGAGGATATTAAATCTCCGGTGGAAAGAGCTGCCGATGTGCTTAATACTTACCGCAATATGCGCTCTGCTAATAAAAACACCGGTGCCAACAAATTATATATGAAGCGTATCAGTGAAACAGCCGCAAAATTTGAAAAATATAATTGTAACTTGCCTGATGATTTTATATGGTACAAAATAACCGATTCACGTGCTACCTTTTGCGCAAGCGCCATAGACCACGTTATCTCATATCCTGAAACGTCCGGATGCATAGGTCGGTTCGGTTATTATATGCTTGGCATAAAAGAAGCTGAAGACACTGTCTGCTTAGCAATACCTACCGAAGTCAACAATCCAAATCCTATGGCGAACGTTGACGACTGCACCGTCTATATAAAGCCCGACTCATCGGACTTTGAATATTGCTGTGTATGTATACTTTTTGCTCCTGACGGTCAGTATTTTACGCCGATTTGCTGAATTTATAAATATTTGTGGAAATTCTTTTTTAACTGTGATACAATACTTTAAAGAGGTGAGAATATGCTGATTGGTATCACAGGAGCATCAGGCTCCGGAAAGTCAACCGTTGCAAGGGTGTTTGAAAAACACGGCTTTACCAATATTGACGCCGATGCACTGTCACGGAATGTGGCTGTGCCGGATTCTGCGTGCCTTGACGAGATAGTCTTACATTTTGGCAGGGACATCCTTTTTGATGACGGCAGCCTTAACAGGCGTGCGTTGGGTGAGATTGTTTTCTGTGATGAAGATAAGCTTAAGCTTTTAACCTCTATTACCCACAAGTATATTCTTATTGAGATGAACTCTATTATAGCAGAAACAGAGGGTGATATTCTAATTGATGCGCCACTGCTGTTTGAGGCGGATATTGATAAAATATGCCAATACACTGTTGCTGTGATATCTGAAAGGGATGCACAGATAAAGCGTATATGCATCCGTGACGGCATATCACCTGAAATTGCCACAGCTCGTCTTGACAGGCAGAAGAAAAATTCATTTTTTATTGAAAACTGTGACTTTATAATAGAAAACAACAGTACAGAGGATTCGCTTATAAAAAAAGCAGTAAAGCTCATAGATGTCTTGCGAAAGAGGTGCAGTGATGATTAAGTTTCTTCGCAGCAACTCACATTGGCTTATAGGTATGCTTTGCGCCGTTTCCGTTATTATAATATGCTGTGCAGTGCTTTTCGCTGACGGCGGTGTGGGGCTTTCCGACAACGGCGACTTTCAGCGTGTAATGGACGCCAATGGATTAGAAATGGCAGACTCCAGCCACAGCAGGTATGTTTTCAAAAGGCACTACATTATGAAGCTTGATGAAAGCAGCCCCGTACAGTCAATATTTGCATCATACGGTGAAAGCTATCTTTATAAATCACCACATTCGCACTTTATAAAGGTATCAAAATTTTTATGCTACATATCAAATATAATATCAGGTAACCCGCTGAATAACTACGATATATTCTGTCTTGCGTTCTTATATATATGTGTTCTTGCAGTTTCTGCATACCTTATAATATCGTTTTTCAAAAACCCTATTCTTAAAATACTCGCATCGGTACTTTTTATATTTATGTTCTGCGACTCGGGACACCTGCTGTATTTTAACAGCTTATACGGAGAGAGTCTGCAGTTTGTGTCACTGATGCTGACTGTGGGCCTGATATTAAGCTTTATATCAGGTGGATTCGGATATATAAAAACCCTTGCGCTTATGGCCGCTATATACTACTTCGGCGGCTCAAAGCTTGCAAACATACCCTTGGCAATCCTTACCGCCCTTACGGCACTGATATTTATAAAGGATATTAAAAAAGGTAAAAAAGCTTTCATTATGCTTTCTTCAACCCTGCTTATAGCATCGCTTGCATTTATGTACGTTTCAATCCCCGATTGGATGAACGAACAAACCACATACCAAACTGTCTTCTTTGGCATACTCAAAGACAGCCCTACACCTGAAGCTGACCTTAAAGAGCTTTCGCTGCCTGATGAATACATATCCCTTGCAGGCACACACGCTTATATGAGTGAATACCCCATAGACATAACCTCAACTGAATTCAGGCAGAATTTTTATGAAAAAATCGGCAAGGCCGACGCGGTGGTGTTTTATGCAAAGCACCCCGTAAGGTTTATCAAAAAAGCTGCAGCAGCCATTGAAGAATGTGTATCAATCAGACCTGTGTATCTGGGGTCATCCCCTGACCATCGTATGATACAGACAGACAAATTCAGCTTATGGAGTAATCTTCGCGGCGGAGAAGGAGTATTTACCAATCCGTGTATTATGCTCTCAAGTCTTATGCTTTTATCATTGGCATTTGTAGTGCTTACGGTATACCTCATAAAAAAACGTCGCTTTGGCAAGGACCTTGAAATATCTATATTTTTACTGCTCCTTATCTGCGGTATATGGGCAAACATACTTTTGCCTGTTGCGGGTAATGGCGACGCAGATCTTTTAAAACATATGTATCTGTTTATCCACCTTACAGATATTCTTCTTTTCTTTGTACTGTGCTTCTGCTACAGATTTTTTACCACAAAGAAAGGCGGCATTGCGGCTGTGTCTGCCATAGCATTGATTTGGATTTTGCTTGCAATACCTTATAAAAGCTACTATACTATAGAACTGGGTACGTTTAACGGCAAGCCAATAAGCTGGATAGCGCATTCTAACGGTGACGGCACACTGACACTTATTTCAGAAGACGTTCTTTTCAACTCACCCTTTGACGAGTCCGGCGAATACGGCTCTAACTTATGGGCTGAAAGTGATATAAGAAAATACTTGAACGGCGAGTTTTTACAGTGCTTTACCGAGGATGAAAAACGCATTATCTGTGAATCGGTGCATCAGGTGACTCTTTCTCAAAACAACAGTCATCTTAAAGAGGCAGGCTCACACCCTCCATACTGGCGCGCATCAAGGTCTTATATTTCAGATATGTATGAGGATACATACCGCCACACTGTAACCGATACCGTATATCTGCCGTCTGCTTTGCAGTACAAGGACGGTCTTTTTGACAATTGCGATGAAAGCTTCTACCTTGAAGACCCCTACGGCTCATCAGACAGTATGGTAAGATACATTGACAAAAACGGCGTGCCCGTATACTGTGATGCATCGTCTTCACTGGGGATACGACCCGTTATAACAATAAAAAATCCTGAAAGGAATTAAGTGTTATGTTTTTTATTGAATTTTTAAAATCAGTTTTTCTGGGGATTGTTGAGGGTATTACCGAGTGGCTTCCGATAAGCAGCACCGGACATATGATACTGGTAAACGATAT
>JAZNZL010000132.1:0-8070 GCA_045594925.1 Clostridia bacterium | reverse complement strand
AGGCTTCTGGCACGGAGCCAGCTGGAACTTCATTCTGTGGGGACTTTACTACGGCGTTATTTTAATTGTGGAGAAAAAGCTTTTCGGCGGCAGACTTCTTAAAATGCCCAAGGCTTTAGGCTTTGTGTATAGTAGTATTATAATATTTTTCGGCTGGACACTTTTCTATTTTACAGATATGAGCCAGATAGCTCTCTTTTTGAAAGCCGCATTCGGCGGTACGGGTAAATGGTTTGACCTTAATGCAGTAACCACACTTGCGTCAAATGTATTTTTGCTTGTGTTGCTTGCGGTTTCGTCAACACCGTACCCGAAAAATCTTTATGTTAAGTTAACAGAAAAGTACCCTGCTGTTGCAACAGTGGTTTCACCGTTGCTTGTGATTGCTGTGCTTGTAGTGTCCTTTGTACTGTTGGTGGGTTCAACATATAACCCGTTTTTGTATTTTAGATTTTAAGGAGGAGCCGTTGATGCGAACAAAGATTGTAATCACAGTTTTTCTGGCTCTGCTCCTTGCCTTTGTTACAGTGGGCGTGGTTTTGCCAAAGGATGAGCAAAGCGGAATAAACGAAAACAGGACCTTAAAGGAAATGCCTCATATCACGTCAGAAAATGTTTTTTCAGGACAGTTTTCCAAAGAGTTTGAAGAATATCTTTCTGATAATGTGGGTTTTCGCAGTAAGCTTACAGAGCTTTCAGCTAAGATAAACGGCTATAAAGGTATAAAAACCAATTTGGGTAAGATAGTGACTGTTAAAAAAGACCTTGGTGCAGGCGGTAACAGTGATGAAACCACTAAATTGCTTGTTCTTGAGGATCGCATAATGGAGCTGTTTAACGACAAAGAGGAAACCACGTATAAATACGCAGAAGCAGTTAATAAATATGCTGATGCCTTTGCAGATAAGGTGAATGTATATTCAATGCTTGTGCCTACACAGATAGAGTTTGCCAGTCCTATATATGCAAGTGCGTCTGATAGTCAGATAGCTGCCATAACGCGTATTTACGGAGAGATTGATAAAAAAGTAAAAACCGTAAACGCCTATGATGCTATGAGAGAGCATATAAACGAATATATATATTTCAGAACTGACCATCACTGGACACAGCTGGGTGCGTATTACGGATATAAGGCATACGCACAGGCAGCGGGCAGGGACAGTATAGACATTGAAACGCAGACCATAAACAGCAGAGAAGGCTTTTTGGGATTTTTGTATAATCAGGCAAATGAAAAATCACTTGCTGATAAGCCTGATACAATAGAGTGGGTTGAGCCGGTAAAAAACTACGAGTTTACTGCCTATGCAAAGGAAGCAGACGGAATCATCAGCTATCCGGGAAGGATATATGCATCCGGTGATGAAACAGCAAAATACAGCTTGTTTATGGGCGGAGACCATTCCTTTGCTGATATTCAAACAGACGCAAAGAAAGGCGGAACAGTGCTTGTTATTAAAGACTCCTATGCAAACGCTCTTGTGCCGCTTATGACTAATGATTATGAAAGAATACTCGTTGTAGACCCCCGTTCATATTACGGGACTGTAGATGAAATAATAGATAAATATCAGGTGGATGACCTGCTTATTTTAAATTATGTGTTTACCACCACGTTTGATGATTATGTGGAAAAACTCGATTCCATTTGTAAATAACAAAAAAGACAGAAGGTGATAATTTGTCAGAGCTTGTAAAGGTAGCAGCAATCAATGACCTGTCAGGAGCCAGCCGTTGCTCGTTAACTGTTGCCATACCCATAATCAGTGCGTTTGGTCTGCAGTGTTGCGCACTTCCTACGGCGGTGCTTTCCAACCATACCGGTTATGATAAGTATTTCTTTGACGATTATACCGATAAAATGGAGCATTTCACAGCCAACTGGAAAGAGTATAACGACCATTTTGGTTGCATTTATACCGGCTTTCTTGGCTCTGCAAAGCAGATTGATATAGCCCAGAAATTTTTTGAGGTTTTCGGCGGCGAAGACACAAAAATACTTGTGGATCCGGTAATGGGCGATGATGGCAGGATATATTCCACGTATACAGAGGAGCTTTGTGATAAAATGAAGCACCTTGTAATGTGTGCAGATGTTGTGACACCTAATGTAACAGAAGCTGCGATTTTAAGTGACGTTGAGTATACCGGCGACGATATAAGTATTGACAAAGCGCGTAAGATGGCATCGGCAATCTGCGCTCTCGGTGCAAAAAACGTTGTTATCACAGGTATAGAGGATGGAACAAACTGTGTGAATTACCTTTATGGTGAGCAAGGCGAGTATAGATGCTCCACGCCTACTGTGCCGGTAAGGTATTCGGGAACAGGAGATGTTTTTGCGTCGGTGCTCTGCGGTTTTCTTGCAAGGGGTAAAAGTATAAAAGACGGCATTGAATTTGCCGCTGAATTTGTGGAGAAAGCCACTAAGCTTTCGTATAAGGAAGGTCTTACATACCTTGAAGGAATTTGTTTTGAAAAATTCCTAAAGGATATTTGCGAATTATAAAAAAGGATGATTAAAATGACTGCACTGTATACCTTGGGCAATAGCCTTTATGTTAATGTAACTAATAAATGTCCCTGCGCCTGTGTTTTTTGCATACGCAATAACGGTGATGAAATAAAAGACTCCGGAAGCCTTTGGTTTGAGGGCGCAGAGCCTTCGGCAGAGGAGATAATAGCGGAGTTTGATAAATTTGATTTATCACAGTTTGATTCCGTGGTTTTCTGTGGATACGGCGAGCCACTGGAGAGAATAGATGTTGTGTGTAAAGTTGCTGAATTTTTAAGAGAGATAACAAAGCTTCCCATACGTTTGAATACTAACGGACTTTCAGACCTGATAAATGGAGAAGAGCATACAGCATATAAGCTTGAGGGACTTATAGATACCGTGTCAATAAGCCTTAACGCACCCGATGCAGAGAGTTATCAAAAGGTAACCAATAGCAGCTTTGGGGAGAAATCCTTTCAGGCTATGCTTGATTTTGCATCGGATTGTAAAGATTTTGCCGATGTTGTTTTCACGGTAGTTGATGTTATAGATAAGGAGCAGATACAAAGATGCTCCCAAATAGCCGATACTATGGGAATCCCCTTGAGAGTAAGAGAGTATATAGAGCAGTATTGATTGAGAATAAAATAAAAAAGCCCCGTTTAAAACGGGGCTTTTACTATGGCAGAATATTTAATATTATTCTTCGTCACAGCAACCCCAGTCGCAATCGAAATCAAGCTCAATAGGTTCCTTGCAGTTAGGGCAAACAAGCTCGTCTTCTTCAAAGCAATCCTCACCAAAGCAGATTGTTTCGCCGCAGTTGGGACAGTCAATTTCATACTCGAATTCGTCGCAGTCACAATCGTCACAGTCACAATCGTCACAGTCACAATCGCAGTCGCATTCTTCGTCTATCAGAATATCTTCAACAGCCTCTAAATCCTCGTCAATAAGGTCGATTCTGTCGCAAAGGTCATCCTGATAATCGTAAAGGTCGTCAACAGCATCGTTAAGCTCTTCCAAAACCTCGCCGATAGCAGCGAAAATCTTTGCTTCCTTGGAGTCTTTGTCCAAATCCAGACCGTCCATCAGGCCCTGAAGATAAGAAAGTTTTGCAGTAATGTTTTCCATTAAAAACACTCCTCTCAATAAATAATATTATTTATAATATTTGAAATATTATACAGCCCAATTAAACTCTTTCCATATATTCGCCGGTTCTTGTATCAACACGAATAATATCGTTCTGGTCAATAAAAAGGGGCACGTTAATTGTAGCGCCTGTTTCAAGTGTAGCAGGTTTAACAGCACCGGTAGAGGTATCGCCTTTGAAACCGGGCTCTGTAGCTGTAACTTCAAGCTCAACGAATGTGGGTGGCTCAATACCGAACACACTACCCTTGTAAGAGAGCACCTTAACAACCATATTTTCCTTAACGAATTTGAGAGAATCCCCGAGCTGTTCGTTGCTCAAAGGCATCTGCTCATAGGTTTCTGTGTCCATAAAATAATATAAATCGCCGTCACTGTAGAGATATTCATAATCTCTTCTGTCAATATGCGCTTTGGGCATCTTTTCAGTAGGACGGAAAGTTCTTTCAACAACAGCACCAGTTATAACGTTCTTAAGCTTGGTTCTTACGAACGCAGCACCTTTACCGGGTTTAACGTGCTGGAATTCTACAATCTGGAACACGTTACCCTCAAGTTCAAATGTAACACCGTTTCTGAAATCGCCGGCAGTAATCATATTAAGTACCTCCAAAATTAACCTATTGTATTATATTTGGTATTATTATACATTAAAACACAAATCATTTCAAGAGTTTTTTCAAATTAAAATCAATTCTTTGGGAGAAGAGCAGAGATTTTCGTATCCGTCTTCGGTAATAACAACCAAATCCTCGATTCTCACACCGCATTTGCCTGGGATGTAAACACCGGGCTCTACGGATAAAACACTGCCTACGGGAGCGGGCATATCACAGCCGGATGAAAAACGGGGCTGTTCGTGGACCTCTAATCCCACACCGTGACCGAGACCGTGCCCGAATAAGCCTTTGTATTTGCTGTCTATAATATCGAAGGCGTTTTTGTGAACAGAAGCACAGTTGATGCCGGGTTTAATCATATCGAGGCAGGAAAGCTGAGCCTGTAAAACTGTGTTGTATGCTTCCTTTGACTCGTCGTCAATATTTCCGATTCCCACAGTTCTTGTCATATCACTGCAGTAGCCGTTGTAAACACAGCCGTAGTCCATAACAACCAGGTCGCCGCCTTTAATTACTCTGTCGTCCGGCTCTGCGTGAGGCAGACTTCCGTGAGCACCTGTTGCCACAATAGTATCAAAAGAAAGCTTCTGAGCGCCGTGAGACAGCATATAAAATTCAAGCTCTCTTGCCACCTTGATTTCCGTCATACCTTCTTTAATAAATGTGAGTATGTGTGTAAAAGCATCATCGGCAATTTTTGCGGCAGTACGTATATTGTTAATCTCCTCAGCATTTTTTATGCTCCGCATCTCCATAATAGCATTGTCTATAGGTATAAGATTTTTAAAAACCTTGCTGTAACGCAAAAAATCAGCATAAGAAATCGAAGTGTTTTCAAATGCAGTAGAATTGTAATTGGGTGCATAATCGCCGATTTTAAATTTTGCAGTATTTTTGATTTCAAATGCCTTTGCCTGTTCTGTTGCCTGCTCAATATACCTGAAATCCGTAAAAAGCAGTCTTTCGCTTTTTGAAATCAATAAAACGCCGGCAGAACCGGTAAACCCGCTTAAATAATGTATATTTACTCTGTTGGTGATAAGAGCACTGTCGCAACCGAGCTTATCTAAGATTTCTAAAAGCTTATTTATTCTTTCCATTTTTGTTCGCTCCTTTAAAATACTTACACAAATGCGATATGGGACATATTTCGCATTTGGGCTTGCGTGCTGTGCAGACAGCTCTGCCGTGATACACAAGCTGATGGCAGAATCTGCTTTGATAATAAGGGGGTATTATTTTTTTCAGGTCGTACTCAATTTTTTCAGGATTTGAATTAGTTGTCAGGCCTATTCTGTTTGAAAGCCTTATTGCGTGGGTGTCCACCACCACCGCAGGCTGACCGTAAACATCACCGAGTATCAGGTTTGCAGTCTTTCTGCCTACACCGGCTAAAGATACCAGCTCATCCATAGTGTCAGGCACTTTGCCTTTGTGCTTTGCCACAATAGCTTTGGAAGACTCAATAATATTTTTACCCTTTGTTCTGTAGAAGCCGCAGGGACGTATTATGCTGCAAAGCTCATCTAAGTCTGCATTGGCAAAATCTTCAGGTGAAGTGTATTTTTTGAACAAATCCTTTGTTACTATGTTAACTCGCGCATCGGTGCACTGAGCAGATAGCTGAACAGCCACCAGAAGCTGATGGGGTGTTTTAAAATCAAGTGAACATACGGCATCGGCATATATGTCATCGAAAATCTTTTGGATATATAAAATCTTATCTTTTTTAGTCATAAAATCACCTTGAAGCCATTATACAGTAAAAAAAGAAAAAATGCCATATATTTTTCTAAAAAATGAATTGTTTTTTTTAATGGTATGTGTTATCATAACATATATAAAAGTAAAAGGATAGATAATATGCGTATAATCGGAATAGACTATGGCGACGCTCGTGTTGGTATAGCAGTGAGCGACCCCCTTGGGTATACGGCACAGGGTGTTGAGACGGTGCCAAACAAGGTATATGCCAAAATGCTTGCGCGGGTTGTAGAAATTATAAAAGAATATAATGCAGAAAAGATAGTTGTAGGCTTGCCGAAAAATATGAACGGCACTCTTGGTGAGCGAAGTGTGATAAGCCAGCAGTTTGCCGATGAACTTAAAGGCTATTTCCCTGAGGCAGAGATTGTTATGTGGGATGAGCGCCTCTCCACTGTTCAGGCTGCGGGAGTGCTTAATGTAACTAATACAAGAGGCAAAAACAGAAAAAATGTAATAGATACTGTTGCAGCATCAATAATACTGCAAAGCTATCTTGACAGAAATAAATAATTTTAAAGAGGAGAACATATAATGAATAATGAAATTGAAAGCAATATTCTTACATTTGAAGATGAAGAAGGCAACAGTGTAGAGCTTGAGATAATAGATGCGTTTGAGATAAGCGATACACAGTATGTAGCGCTTGTATCTGTTGAAGAGCCTGCAGAGGAACAGGAAGAGGAAGTTTTCATAATGCGAATAGAGACAGATGAAAACGGAGATGATATACTCATTCAGGTAACAGATGAAGAAGAACTTGAAACGGCGTTTGAAACATTTAAAGAAAGAATGTCAGAAGAGTTTGATATAATTGACGAATAAGAATAAAAGCAGAATCCCTGCTGTGTTTGTGATAGTGAGTAAGGATATTTCAACTACAAATTTTCTATAAGGAATTCCTGTCTCCGAATGTGGCTGTAAACCTTGACGGAACGAGCAGCAAGGCTACTCCCGTAACAAGGGAACGTAAAGCATACGGGCGGAAATCCACCTGTACTTGCAGGTTAGAAATAACGCTCACACACGGCACGGTGGGGTATAATTATAGGTGTAGCAAATGGAAAAAAATTCTTTTTTCAGGACATCCCTTGTTATAGGCGAAGAAAATATTAAAAAGCTTAATAAGTCAAAGGTATGGGTCTTTGGCTGTGGTGGTGTAGGAAGCTTTGCTGTTGAGGCGCTTGTGCGTGCCGGAGTAGGCACAGTATGCGCAGTTGATATGGATACAGTTGATGTAACCAATATAAACCGTCAGGCAATAGCACTGCATTCAACGGTAGGTAAGCCAAAGGCACTTGTTTTAAAGGAACGCTGTGAGGATATCAATCCGGATATTGAGTTTTTGGCTGTTTGTAAAATGTTTAGTGAAGAAACTGAAGATGAATTTGATTTTACCGATGCAGATTACATAGTAGATGCAATAGATATGGTAAGCGCTAAACTTCGCCTTATAGAGCTTGCAAAGGAAAAGAATATACGTGTAATATCATCAATGGGAACAGGCAATAAGCTAAACCCCACAGCCTTGACGGTAGCAGATGTATACTCCACTGAGGGAGACCCGCTTGCAAGGGTTATGCGCCGTGAACTTAAAAAAAGAGGTATCGAAAGCTTGAAGGTTGTGTATTCGCCTGAAAAGCCTGTAGAGCAGACATATGCAGAAGAAGGCAAAACCAGACCCGTTACGGCAAGTGTGCCCTGGGTGCCGCCGGTTGCCGGTTTTATAATTGCATCGGAAGTAGTAAAAGACATCTGTAACCTTTAATCCACAGGTTCGGATTTAAGGAATAAAAACAGTCACTATCCCAAATATTAAAATATGAAGGAGAGTGACCAGATTGAAAAAGGATTTTTTAAAATCATCAGCAATAGGCTTTGTGGCAGGCTTCTGTAACGGCTTGTTCGGCTCGGGTGGAGGTACTGTTGCAGTGCCCGCAATGGAAAAGTTTTTAGGAGTAGAAGAGCATAAGGCGCACGCCACAGCAATAGCCATAATATTACCGCTTACGGTGATAAGCGCTGTGCTTT
>JAZNZL010000131.1:0-8791 GCA_045594925.1 Clostridia bacterium | reverse complement strand
AGCTTGCAGGACAGCATCCGAGACTTTTCATTACAAAGGATGAAATTCCTGCGTATAAAGAAAGGCTTCAGCATCCTCTGTTAAAGAAGGTGTATGAAGAGAAGAAAGCATTGGGCTTAAAGGATGTTAACTGTTATCTGCAAAGCGGAAGCACCTGTTACAGTAAAAATCAGGATAAGGGTACCGCACTGCAGGCGAGAGCCTGGCTGTACCTTATCGGCGAAGCAGATAAGACTCACGCGAGAGAAACTGTTGATCAGCTTAAAAACCTGCTGTCTACTGTAACCTTTTCAATAGTAGGCGATACCACTTATAACACCAGAAATACGGGGTATGTAATGGAAACAGCCGCCATTGTTTATGACTGGTGCTATGATGTGATGAATAAGTCGGATTGTGAATTTATCATCAGAAAGCTTAAAGAAATGGCGGCAGAAACAGAAACAGGATATCCGCCGGTATACAGAACATTACTTGCATCACACGCACAGGAGGATATCATATATCTGTCCACAGCAATAGTTGGTATAGCTGTTTATGATGAAGACCCCCAGTGGTACGATATGACTATGTCTACTGTATACGAAAGAATGATACCTATACGCGCCTTTGCTGCGGCAGGTAAGTACGATTTTTCAGTAGGTTCGTATTTCTGGGCAAGAAATAACGGCTCGGTATTACTGGATAAAATGCTGCACACTATCGGAGCATTGGAGGATGGAGAGACTATTTTCGGCGCTGATTATCCAAAAGCATTTGAGCATCTTATATATGTAAACTTGCCTAACGGGGTTCCATTTAAAGATGGTGATGATTATGCCTGGGGTTCTTTTGATGGATATAACAAAAGAAATATTCCGGCTATGGCATCGTTGTATATGGGTGATAATTATGGTAATCCATATCTTGCTTCAGAGGGTCTGCAGTCGTTTGCCTGGGGGAATACCAGCATAGATATTATGGATACACTTATGATTAACCCCGATGCGGAACAGAAGTTTATCTGTGAGCTGCCCACATCGTATATGATGACATTCCCGCTTACAACTGTGATAGCAAGAACGGGATGGAATCAGGGGTTGAACTCTCCGGATGCAGTGGCACTTATGAATATGCACGATGTATATGTTGACGGTCATCAGCATAAGGACGTAGGTTCGTTCCAACTTTATTATAAGGGTATGCTGGCATTGGATTCGGGACTTTATGAATATACAGACCATCTCTATCATTACTCACAGCGTTCAATTGCACATAATGTACTGCTTATTGATAATGGTAATGATGATTTTTACCAGAGCAATAGCTATTCTTCAAGCCATACAACCAATGACGGCGGACAAAAGAATTATGGATTAACCACAAATTCTTCACTTAGCAATCTTAAAAACAATCTCAATCAGGTGGATGAAAACGGAAATATAACTAAGTACGGAGACAGACAGTCAGCGTATGAAAAGGCACATTATATTGGTCCCAATGCACAAACACCTGCGTTTACATATATCTCGTCCGATATATCCGGTGCATATAACTATCAAATCGCAAAAAGCGGTCAGACAGCAGCAGAGAAAAAAGTTGCTGACAGCGGTTATGAGCGTTCAATGGTATTTTTGGATTTGGATGATGAAGAGTTCCCGGCAGCATTTGTTGTGTATGATAATGTAACATCACTTGATGCGAGCTATAAAAAGACCTGGCTTCTGCACTCACAGGAAGAGCCTGCAGTAAGCGGAAATGTAACTACAGTTGCTCGTACAACCAACGGAATGAACGGAAAGCTTGTAAATACAACAATGTATCCGAAAGCATCCAACACCAGTATTGAGGTTATTGGCGGAGAAGGAAAAGAATACTGGGCAGGCGAACAGAACTGGCCGTATGAAGGCTCTGATGACGAGGCTGTTATGGATGCCGGAGCGTATAGAATAGAGATTTCTCCTAAGACAGCCGTAAAAGATGATATATTCTTAAACGCTATGTATGTTACGGATGCAGATAATACCAACACCCTTGCTATGGATATGGTAGAAAGCACCAAATACGTAGGAGTTGCTGTTAAAGACAGAGTTGTTACGTTCTCAAAAACACGTGATAATATAGGAAGTTCATTTACATTTACAGTACCTGATAAAGGCTACGATAATGTATACTGCCTTGTAACCGATATAGCAGCAGGAAAATGGGAAATCAGCGGAACAAGCGGTAAATTCTATGTAGAATCCAAGGGCGACAGTAACCTTGCAGACACTGTAAAAGACGGCGAATATTCGCTTATGTTTGTTGTAGAACCCGGAACATATACAATTTCACCGTCAACATCAACTACAGCAGCTACAGTAGTTAATATGGAAACTAAAGCAGTTGCTCAGTATGGTGATTTTAAAATTCGTAATAACGACAACCTTATGTATCTGCCAAAGCCCACTAAACTGGTAGATGGCGACGGCGATGGTACTTTGGATTATTATGTGGCAGTTGATGGTATATTTACTCAGCTTGGCGCTACTGTAACCAATAAGACGAGCACAACCATTACCTTTACCCATAGCGGTTCAAGCACAACCAAAAGTACATATAAGCTTACTGCGAACAGTAAAAAATACACTAAAAACGGAACATCGTATACACTCACCAGACCGCCTCTTGTTATAAATGGCGCAATTTATGCTGATTTGAGAGATTTCACTACGATTATGGATCTTACGGTTTCGTCATATAACACCTATGGAAAGATTTTAAAAATTGCAACTAAGTACGAAGGAGGTCAGCTTAAATGAGAATAAAAAGATTAGTATCACTGTTGCTGATAACACTTCTGCTTTGTTGTCCCCAGCTTATTCAGGCGTCAGCTTTTGAGGTTGGCGATTATGTGGTTATGGGTGAGTATAATGGCGAGCCTATACTGTGGCGTATATTAAGAGATAAGGGCGATGGTAATTTAGAGCTTATTTCGGATAAGATTATCACCCTTAAAGCCTTTGACGGACGTCACGCAGACGGCACTGATATACAAAAATCCGGCGGAAGCGGCAGATGGTCAGACTCCAATCTCCAGAACTGGCTCAATTCAGTGGACGCAGAGGTAGATTTCACCTGCGGTAACGCTCCGGATACTGATGCTGTAACTACTAACCCGTACGATACCGAAACGGGCTTTATGAATAACTTTTCTGAAGCGGAGAAAAGCTACGTAACAAAGGGCAGTAATAATTCAATACTGAACGCTTTAAATATCGCTTATGCTACCGCTGGCGGAGCAGAATTGCTTTATAACAGAGAACCTGACGGCGTGAGTACAAATGTATCAAGCGCATATTATGAAACAGTTTTTGATTATTTTTACCTGCCGTCTGTTGCGGATATAGAGTATATCCGTAATAATATACCGATATTCGGCGTAGATTATCATAAAGCATTTCCTACAGAACGTGCTATAGAAACTAGCGATATGCAATATAAAAACATCACAGCGGATAATGCCTGGTATTACTGGCTGAGAGATTCAATGTACGGAAACAAAGAATCCTTTGTACGTTGTGTAACACCTACCAATACTGTTGAATATGCACAGGCTGATAATGGTATCGTTGGTGTGCGTCCTATGTGTACTATTGATGTAAGCAAAGCAGGTGTTGCTTCTGGAGACGGAACAATCGGCTCGCCGTATGTTCTTGATGATGTGCCGTGGATATATATTAACGGTAACACAGAATGTGTAATGTACGGCTCTAAAGTCACTGTGAATGTTCATAAAATCAATGCACCGTCAGATGCTAATATAATAGTAACCCATAACGGAAAAGTCGTTCTTGCTAATCCCACAGAAGCATTTACAGTTACTCCTGTTGAAGGTGTAAATGTTATAGGCGCTGAGATGGTAGACGGCGATGGTAATTTGATTACATCATCTACATTTAAAGTCCGTTGTATACAGCTTGATATCCCATCCGACAACGTGTTTATAGACGATAACTTCAATAATTCGTCTGATCTTTCGGATTATGTTCCGGCAAACACCAGCAGTTCTAATGTTACATACGAGTATAAAACTGAAAATGGCGATAGCTATTTGTCCATTTCTTCAAAAGGCGGCACTATAGCAAATATTTCCAGTGGCTCCTGGGCAAATAAGTACCATTCATCTGCCGATGCAACGTATGCGGAGATGGATATAAGATTTACTGCTGCCGGATATAACAATATGAATTTCTTGAGTTATAAAGTATGGGCAAACAGCAAATCAAGCTTTATTTATCCGTTAAAATTTTATAAGAATGGTAATCTTAATGTAGCAGATGTTGAAGGCGGCGAAAGAACAGTAGCCACACTTGAATTGGGTGTGTGGTATAATATAAAGGCTATTTTGAGCAATTCACAGGATACCTTTACTGTTGTACTTACCGATAGCAGAGAGCCGGATACCCATAAAATTATTTGTAATAATATAAAACTTGCAGCTGCAGTAGATTATACTGATTTTACACTTATAAGAAGTTACGGAAAACCCAATACAACAACGATAGACGTAAGCTATTGGAAAGTTGCAGATTGCACAGTGTTGGGCAGTACTGATTCTATGATAGGCAGTATGACTCTTGACAGCAATAATAAGCTTGTACGTTTGTTAATGAATAATACTACTGATGAAAAGCTTCAGGCTAATCTGGTGTTTGCACAGTATAATTCTGATAAGAATTTAAAAGGCTCTAAAATGGTAAAGGCAACTATAGATGAGGGAATGTCTGATTTGTATACCATTTCGTTTGATGAGCCTGTGGCGACAGGCGATACAGTAAAACTGTTCCTTTTCAGTGATATTTCAACTTTGAAACCGCTTATGGAACCAAAGACTTTAGGTTCGGAAAGTGGTGGAGAAGAACCATCAGAGCCGACAGAACCGGAAGAACCTGACGAAGGTGAAGAAGAGGAAACCGAGAATTATGTTGCTGTGTATGAAAACAGCCTGGAAACCTATTCGCAGATATCCGGTAGCGGATGGACACTGAAAAACAGAGGAAATACGTATGACACAGATAACGGATATCTGGAAATCACCTCTGATAGCTATTCAAACTACTATGTAGAAGCAGCTAAAAGTTCAGGTGGTATTACCGGTCAGATAAAGGCAGAGTGTGAATTTATGACTACCGATACCGGCGGAAACTTTGATATTAAGTGCTATAACTCAAGCGGCATATCATACGGTTCCTCAAACTATCTGATTAAAGGCGGAAAGATTGCCGGCACCAGCACCGCTATACAAGCAGGTAAATGGTATAAGATGGCGGTGAAAATAGACACCTCCACAAAGACATTTACTATGTATGTAAATGGTAAAAAAGTAGGTTCGGCTAAATTGAGTAATGCTACTAACTTGAAGCGAGCATTGTTTGAATATTGGGTATCAGATACAAGCGAGACAAATACAATGTCATTCAGAAATCTTAAAATATCTACTGTTCAAGAATAAAGACCATAACAAAAAATAACACTCCCTGCGGAGTGTTATTTTTTGTTAAATGCCTGTAATTTGTTGATTATATAAAAAGCTGTATTAAAACACGCCAAATAAACTTAGTGTGTAATTTTGTTTTGTCTTGTTTTCATTTTTTGCCAGCTTATATAACCATAGATATCGTTTATAAAAAAAGCGATAAAGCATACAACAACAGAAATATAACGAATATCACTTAAGCTTGCAAGCAACCATAAAATAATCAGGATAATGTCATTGGCAGCATAAGCGATAGCGAAGTACGGACTTCTCCTGAATGTAAGGTATACAGCCAAAAAGCTTGTTGTAACAGACAGTGTGCTTGGTATTATGTTGGCAGTGCTGAAAAACTCTAAAATAAAATAAAAGATAATAGTAATTAAAATTGTAATAAGCCACATAAATATAATTTCTTTTGTTGTAATGCTGTTCACCTTAACCTCGGCTTTGTTTCCGTTGAACGGATTTTTGAGCCAGGATATAAGGGCAAAAACCGCCATAGGCATTGTCATACCGAGATATGTTATCATTTCACCATAATATGAAAACGTATATGATATAACTCCGTAGAGCAGACTAAACACAACCATCAGTAACTGCCCAAAAGGATTGCCTTTTGCGTTGAAAATAAGTGATGTAACACCTATTAAAGAAGCACAAAAAGTCAGATAGTTTTCTCTGTCAAAAAGAAAAAAAGACGTAACTATAAGTGCCACAGAAAGTATCCATAAAGTAATATCGCTTTTTGAAAAATAGGTTTTTGTTTCAGGCATATAAAATCCTCCAAAAAAATAAACATCCGTTGTATATCTTCAAAGACCTAACGATATACAAACGAATGCTTTCAGCATTCACTACCCGGTGGCAGTGTGATTATTTGATTTACTGTATTATAACATACAAAGTAAAAAAGCGCAATATGTAAATTTTTCAGCCCTGATTTGATAATTGTATAAAAAACTTCCATAAAAATATTAAAAGCACTTGCATAATGGCTGAAAAAGGGATATAATTATAAGGACAATATGTAATAGGAGGAAGTAGAATGAATTTGTTTGTAATGAAGGCATTTGCAGAACCCGCTGCAACTGCTGCAACCGCTGCCGGCGGAGCGTCTTTGATTTCGTCATTGATGTTGCCTATAGCGATGCTTGCAGTACTTTATTTTTTGATGATACGCCCTCAGAGAAAGAGAGATAAGCTCACCAAAGAGATGCTTGCTGCTCTCGTAGTAGGTGATAAAATCATCACAATAGGCGGTATACATGGTAAGATTGTATCTATAAAGGACGACACTCTTGTTATCGAAACAGGGTCAGCCACAGAAAAGTCAACTGTAAAAATCAGCCGCTGGGCAATCCGCGAGGTAACAAAGCCTGCAGAGGCGTAAACATAAAACAGGTATTAAATCCCATATAGCCGAATAGTATTTAAATGTATAATACAAATTGTTCGGAGGGGATTGTATGCCGAAGCTTGATTTATCCGGTGTTGTTCCAAGAAGCAGCACTTCGCCGTTTGGTCTGGTATCTGTATTAAAAAGCCTTGTAATTTCGTTTGGTTTTACGCTGGTTGTCTTTGTGGTGTTTGCACTTTTGCTTACATTTACCAACCTGCCCGATAGTATTATAGGCACAGTTGTTTTTGTAACAATGGTAGTAGCTGTAATGCTTGCAGGTTTTTCGGCAGCGCGTAATGCCACCTCAAGGGGCTGGCTTAACGGTGCGGTAGGCGGACTTTTGTATGTAGCGATATTGTACATACTGGGTGCCGTGTTTGTAACAGGTTTTGTTTTTGATAAGTACGTTTTAGCGCTTCTGGCGGTTGGGTTTTTGTCGGGTGCGGTAGGCGGAATTGTCGGAATAAATATGAGAAAAAAATAATTTTAATAACAAATGGAGGAATTTAATATGAAACACATTAAATCATTAAATGATGCAGTACTTAAGAATAGCGCGGCAAAGGGTGGCTGCGGCGAGTGCCAGACATCTTGTCAGTCAGCTTGTAAAACATCTTGCACAGTAGCAAACCAGAAGTGCGAGAACGAGAAGAGATAAGTTAAAAAAGATTTACTCTGCTTAATTTTCGGGCGGTCTTTGACCGCCTGATTTGATTTTAATGAAAGGGTAGTTTACTTATGATACATAAATTCAGCAGAAACGGCACGAATATAGTTGCTGATGTTTATAGCGGAATGGTGCACGTTGTAAGCGATGTTGTGTATGATATGCTTGATTACATAACAGAAGAGAATAAAGAGCTTACAGATGGCGTTGTCAGGGCTATGTCAGAAAAGTACAGTGTAGAAGATATAAAAGAATCCTATGAGGAGATAATGTTTCTCGTAGAGAAAAAGGCGCTTTATTCAGAGGATTTTTATGCCGAAACCGTAAAGAACTGGAATAAAAAATCCGTTGTAAAGGCATTGTGCCTGCATATTACTCACGATTGTAATATGAGGTGTAAATACTGCTTTGCCGGAACCGGCGAATATGGCGGCAAGCGTTCTTTTATGAGTAGCGAGGTAGGTAAAAAGGCAATAGATTTTGTAATAGAAAAATCTCAGGACAGAAAAAATATTGAGATTGATTTCTTTGGCGGAGAGCCGCTGATGAATTTTGATGTTGTAAAAGATATTGTTGAATATGCCAAAGGCAGAGCCTCTGAAACAGGTAAAATATTCAGATTCACCATAACCACCAATGGACTTTTGCTTAATGATGAAATAGCGGAGTATATCAATGAGAATATGGGTAATGTGGTGCTTAGTATTGACGGCAGAAAAGATGTTCATGATTTTATGAGGCCAAAGGTAGGCGGACAGGGCACTTATGAGGATATATTGCCTAAATATAAAAAAATAGCCGATAGCCGAAATCAGGATAATTACTATGTGCGCGGTACATTCACGGCGAATAATCTTGATTTTTCGGAGGATGTGGTGCATCTGGCGGATATGGGCTTCGAGCAGATTTCCGTTGAACCGGTAGTGCTACCCGATGACCACGAGTTTGCCTTGAAGGAAGAGCATCTGCCTAAGCTTTATAGCGAATACGAAAAGCTGGCTGATGAATATCTTAAACGCAGAAAGAACGGAAAAGGCTTTAACTTTTTCCATTTTATGATAGACCTCGACCAAGGTCCGTGTGCGATTAAACGACTTTCAGGCTGTGGTGCCGGCCACGAATACCTCGCTGTTGCCGCAAACGGCGACCTCTACCCCTGTCATCAGTTTGTCGGTAACCACGACTTTCTGATGGGTAGTGTTTACGAGGATGGAATTGATGAGGATAT
>JAZNZL010000130.1:0-3303 GCA_045594925.1 Clostridia bacterium | reverse complement strand
CCGCTACTTTCCTTAAGCTCGCGCACAAGCTCTACCGCGTATTTATAATCCCACAGGCTACGGTCTTCTCCCTCTCTGCCCACAGGGATATCACCACGGAGTGCCATAACATTACTTATGCCGGCTTCTTTGATTTCTTCTATCTTTTCCTTGACTGTCTTTCTAGTGGAAGAAACGCACGTTAAATGTGCTAGTGTGGGAACGTTATACATTTTTTTAATATTCTTAGCAATTTCGAGTGTGTATTTACTCGTTCCGCCACCGGCTCCGTATGTTACACTCATAAACGACGGTGAAAGTGAAGCTATCTCCTCTGTGGCGTGTTTTACACTATCAAAACCCATCTCACTTTTTGGAGGAAACACCTCAAAGGAAAGTGACATTGTTTTTTTATTGAGCAATTCAATTATTTTCATATCTACAGACCCTTCTCACTATGTATTATAATTATATATTAAAGTATAAAGACGCGAGGCTTTCCTGAATTTTGCTTTGCAAAATTTAGCATACAGCCATTATACCACTTTACTTCAAATTACGTCAACAATATACAAGAATTTTTTTCTTATTAAAACACAAAATATTTTATATTAACTATTGCTTTAAAATATCGATGATGGTATAATTTTTATGCAATTTTTATACGGAGATGAATTTTTATGAGAAAAACTAAAATCATTTGTACCATTGGTCCTGCCTGCGAAAATGAACAGATTCTTACGCAGATGTGTCTTAACGGTATGAATGTGGCAAGGCTCAACTTTTCTCACGGTGTTCACGACGACCACAAGAAAAAAATTGAGCTTATAAAAAAGGTTCGCCAAAAGCTTAATTTACCTATTGCAATAATGCTGGACACCAAGGGTCCGGAATATCGCATAAAAACTTTTGAAAATAAGAAAATCACCTTATCCGATGGTGACAAATTTACCTTTACCACAAGGGACATCATCGGCAATCAGGATATAGTATCTGTAAACTACGAACATCTTACCGATGACTTAAGCATTGGTGATACCGTTACTGTAAACAATGGGCTTGTTAAATTCACTGTTGACCAGATAATTGACTGTGATGTGATATGCACTGTTATTGCCGGCGGAGAACTTTCTGACAGAAAGAGTATGAACTTTCCCAACAAGGTTTTAAAGCACGAATACCTTAACCAGCAGGACAAGGAAGATTTGCTCTTTGGAATAGAAAACGACATAGACTTTGTGGCGGCATCTTTTGTTTCAAACAAAAGCAACGTGGAAGACATCAGAAAGTTTTTAGACACCAACGGTGGTGCGGACATAAATATAATTGCCAAAATCGAAAACAGAGCAGGCGTTGACAATATTGACGAAATATGCGAGGTTGCCGACGGAGTTATGGTTGCCAGAGGCGACCTTGGTGTTGAGATACCTTTTGTAGAAGTGCCTGCTGTACAGAAATACCTTATACAGAAATGTCGTCTTTTAGGCAAACGTGTTATAACGGCTACTGAAATGCTGGAATCTATGATTTACAACATTCGTCCCACAAGAGCTGAAATTTCCGACGTTGCAAACGCTGTTTACGATGGTTCTTCTGCAGTAATGCTATCAGGTGAAACCGCCGCCGGAAAGTACCCTGCTGAAGCTGTTAAAAATATGGCGGAAATTGCTGAATACACCGAAAAGCACATTGACTACAAAAAATGGTTTTATACAACCGAATACAAAATTCAAAACAATCTGGACGCTGTTTCACACTCCACCTGTTCAATGGCTATTGACGTCAAAGCCAAATGCATCGTAGTAAACTCAATATCCGGACAAACAGCCAGAATGGTGAGCCGGTTCAGATGCCCTGTTGACATTATGGGAACAACTACTCACACAAAAGCCTGGCGACAGCTTAATATGAGCTGGGGTGTTACACCTATCCTGACCGAAGAATTTGATTCTCTTGATATTGTTTTTTACGAAGCCCTGAACCACGCGAAAAAAGTATTTAAGCTCAAAAAAGGCGATAATGTCGTCTTAACCGGCGGCCAAATCCACGGAGATCCCGGAAACACAAATACTATCAAGGTAGAAACAATTAAATAAGTTAAAGCGGTGTTTTTTGAAAGCACCGCTTTTTTACTCAATTATGCTTACATAACTATAGACAAATTTGAGTTTTTTTGTTAAAATAAAGTGATATTTACAAAAAAGGAGTACTGACTTATGCAGAAATTTTTTCCTTTGATTAAAAAATGCTCTATTATTATGCTGTCAAACATCATCATAGCTTTTGCTGTGGGTTGTTTTTATACACCAAACAAAATAGTCAGCGGCGGTGTTTCGGGTTTATCAAATATTCTATACAACACATTAAACATCCCTTTGAGTATTTCAATGATTGGTATAAACCTTATTTTTGCGCTTATCTCTCTAAAAAAACTGGGATTGAAATTTTTAGTTCCTTCTTTTGCGAGCACTATCATAATCGGTATTTTTTCTGATTTATTTGTTGAATATTTTCCGCCAATAACCTCATCACCTATACTTGCTGCTATATTTGGCGGTGTCCTTTATGGCTTCGGTATTGCGCTCTGCCTTGTTGAAGGGGTTTCATCCGGGGGTACGGATATTCTGAGCAGATTTTTACAGGCTATTGCTCCACATTTTAAAATCGGCAAGGTTCTGTTAGGTGTGGATGCTTCTATAATTATCCTGTCTTTCATTGTTTTCAAGCAAAATGACCTTGCATTATTCGGCATTACCGCGCTTTTCATTTCTACATATTCTATTGACTGGTTAATCAGCAAGCTCAACGTTTCAAAGCTGGCTTTTGTGGTTACGGTAAAAGGTGAAGAAATTTCTAATCTGCTTACCGCTACTTCACCCAGAGGTGTTACCATCATAAATGCTACAGGTGGTTATACTATGGAGCCAAAAACTCTTCTTATGTGCGCTTTGAAGGCAAACGAAATCATGGAATTCCAACGCAAGATTCTCGAGATTGATGAAACATCTTTCATTATTTTCTCGGAATCGCAGCAGATTGTTGGTAACGGATTCAGAGTTTACAGATAATATTTAACATTAACATCTAAAAAAACAACCATATGAAACGACTTTTTACTATTGCTCTTATCCCATATCTTTTAACCTGCATTTTTTACAACACATATTTTCTGGATGCTTATTTTTATACGTTGCTCATTGCCCTTTTATTCTGTTTTATCAAGGGCAAATGCAGAGGGTATTCTGTTATCGCATTTATATTCAGTGTTATGGCTTTGCTGATTTCGTCAAATGTCTATTCTTTATCCCATAAAAGCTTTTACCC
>JAZNZL010000129.1:0-4159 GCA_045594925.1 Clostridia bacterium | reverse complement strand
GCTTGCTGGTGAATGCTTCCTTTAATTTCTACCTTATAATCATAAGCTTGGTATCTGCCTCCAAAGCCTCTCCCACTAAAGAGCCGTCTATAGAGCTGAAGTCGGATCGTAGCCATGTCGTTCTGTGAGCCAAGGAGTTGTTTCATACATTTGTCTTCCTAAGACCGCTTGGCCTCCGACTTGCTTGCTGGTGAATGCTTCCTTTAATTTCTACCTTATAATCATAAGCTTGGTATCTGCCTCCAAAGCCTCTCCCAATAAAGAGCCGTCTATAGAGCTGATGCGAGCCTCTGTAGTGGAATAGTGCTTGGCAATATCCCACAGGCTTTCACCTTTTTTACCAAAGTATATAACAACTGATGGCATATCGGCTTTATCTGCAACGGCGCTTTCGTTTTCCACCGCCTCGCACACATAGGATATCTGTTTCTTTTCTGTCACCTTGGTTTCAAACAGCAGGCTATAACGCAGCTCGGCGCTGTTGGTGGATGGCAGAGAGCACACCAGGTTATCTGCTTCGCAAAGTACGCTGATTGCCGAGTTTTCGGAAACCACACCGGTATTCACATTTGCAGAAAAGGGGAATTCGCCTTTATACGTATACACGGGTGAGCTGTTTGAATCTGATATGTATGATATATACACATCAGCCGTACCGGAGATTTCAGTTTTGCTGCCGTTGGGCTTAACACTTTCCACATAAGGCTTTACATTAACTCCGCAGAGCTTTATTGCATCAGGTTCAGCTGCCAGAGAAATGCTTTGGGAATAGTCCATCTGCTCCACACTGTCAAAGGTTATGGCTGATACATAGCTGTTATCTGTTTTTACATCCAGTGCTATATCCGGACTATACAAGTCGGTTGTAACTGAATCTGTATAGCTGTCATATACAAAGGCGGCCGCGTTTACCACTGCCTGAAGCTCTATCATAGTAACATCGCCGTCGTCATCGGCAAGCGGTGAGTAGCTCATATCCGAAATGGTATATTCAACCTCGCTGATGGCATCGGGATTCACGTTATCAATGCTAAGCACCTGTGTAAAGGGTATTTCTCCTGAAAACGTACCCACATCACCTGCATTATCGGTATAAAGCACGCCCACTGAGATTATGCCCTTAACCACAGGCTTGCCGTTTACGGTTTTAATCTCCTTGCCCGTTGTTTTTACGTCCACCTTAAGGATTTCGTCAATAGTGCCGCCTGACGGATTAACTCCTATTTCACCGGTAATCTCAAACTCGTTTTCTGTAAATGACGACAGGACGCTGTAGCTTAATGTGTCGTTTTTACAGGGCAGCCGGCTTTCTCCTGACGAAACAACAGCCTGAAATTGCGATGGCTTGATTATATTGGTTTCAAAATCCACCACACTTTTAATATTTATCTTACGGCTGTTGACAGCTTCTGCAGTTACGTGAACAACGTCGCACTTGACCGACGAAAAAGACGAATCGTCAACACCCTTACTCTCAAGCTGATGAGTAAACGGTATACGTGTGTTAATAGCCTTGAGCTGTGGCTGTGCATCCTTTTCAGCGCTTAAATAAAGGATTCTGTAATCCAGATTTCCCGACAGTGTGATGTAATCCTTCTGCACCTTTTTTTCGCTTATCATAGGCAAAATTTCAGCGGACAGCACCTTGTCAACATCAGGCTTGAAATCCGGTACTATAATATCTGCGTCAGAGGTGAGGGACGTGTTGGATGCTTTCAGTGAATGATAGGTTTCAAACACTTTCTTTTCAAGTTCAACGGACATAATAATCCTCCTTTATGTATCTTTGAATATACTTATTATACACAATCTACTCCGTTACCAAATTTATATGAATGTTTTAAAAATTTTAGTACAAAACCATATACTTTTTTTAAAAATCGGTGTATAATAATGGTAATAGGCATACGGGGGCAGAGCCTTGTATGCATTACATTAAGCACGGAGGATATTATGCTGTCAAAACTTAAAACCATTAAAAACAAAAGCTACTTTTCCCTTGTGGCTGTGGCGGTGTTGGTAATTGCCGCATTTAAGATAATTATGAATTTTGAGGATGTGGCAAGAGCTCTTGTTTCGGCTTTTATGTATGTGAAGGGTCTTCTTATGCCCTTTATAATCGGCGCGGTGCTGGCTTATCTTTTAAATCCTGCGGTTAAGTTTTTTGACAGCAAGGTCTACGGCAAAATCAAAAAGAAAACCAAGCTTAAAAGCGTTTTGAGCATTATAACCGTATATGCCATAACTGCCGCGTTGCTGTTCGTGATTTTAAATATGCTTATACCGCTTTTGATTAAAAGCGCTGTTGATATTGTAAATCAGCTTCCCGTGTACTTTGAAAAGCTTCAGTCCATACGCAGCGGTGAGCTTAACGGCTCTGTGGTGGGCAGGCTTGTTTTCAGCGCCATCTCTGCCGCTGAACGTGAAATAACAGCTCTTCTTTCCGAAAGCAACCTTTCTGCCATAAACCCTGCCCTTACAGGAATTCTTGGCGGAGTAATAAACTTTACGGGAACAATGCTTGATGTGGTTTTTGGTATTATTATTTCCGTGTACTTTATATATGAGAAAGAAAACCTTTTAAACGGCACAAAACGTATACTGCGTGCATTGTTTGAAAAGGCAACTACAGAAAGGATATCTGCTCACACAGAAGAGGCACACAAAATATTTTCAAAATTCATTATCGGCAAAACAATAGATTCTCTTATAATAGGTATTATATGTGCCTTTGGGCTTATAATATTGAGGGTAGACAACTGGGCTTTGTTCAGCGTTATTGTGGGCGTTACCAATATGATTCCCTATTTCGGACCGTTCATAGGCGGTATACCGGTGGTGCTTCTGGTGTTGTTTGAATCGCCCTTGAAGGCTGTGTGGACGGGCTTGTTTATATTTGCACTGCAACAGTTTGACGGAATGGTGCTGGGGCCTAAGATACTTGGTGATTCCATAGATTTAAGCCCTTTCTGGATAATATTTGCAATCCTTATAGGCGGTGGACTTTTCGGTGTTATGGGAATGTTTTTAGGAGCACCGGCTCTTGCGGTGATACTGCTTGAGATAAACAGGCTCATTGACCGCAGAATAAGAGAAAAAGAAAAAGAAAGTGAAAAATCTGCAGCAGCAGATGATGTGCAATAATAATTCCTATATAAAAGCAAAAGCTTTTCAAAGGTATCCTTTGAAAAGCTTTTTTATGCTGTTAAATTTGCAGTTTGCTATTTATCAATAAATATTTTTTCTGTATGCACCGGGAGTGGTATTGGTTATTTTTTTGAATATCTTTATAAGCACGGTGGAGTTTGCGTAGCCTACCGCAGCGGCAATATCCGCTATGGGCATAGTGGTCGTTCTTAAAAGCTCCGATGCCTTTTTAACACGAAGGTCGGATACATAATCAATAAAGTTCATACCTATAAAGTCTTTGAAAAAGTGTGACGCATAGGTATAATTCATAGAGAACTCATCGGCAACCATAGCAAGGGACATATTGGGGTTGGTGTAGTTTTTCTGTATAAACTCAAGTATAGAGGCTTTAAGCTTTTCCTTGCGCTGACTGTGACCGCCTTTGTTGTCAACGCAGATTTGCCTGAAAATACTATGCGCAGTTTCCACAAGCTCTTCAATATTTTTGCAGGCAGTAATGCTCTCAAAGGGGGAGCTGCTGTCGCCGAAGATATTGGAAATATCTATAGATTTGTGTGACATAATCTTAAGCGCCGTAGCAGTCAGGTCAAAAAACAGATATTTATACATATCAAAAGACAGCATTGAGTTTGATTCTACGATATGGTCTATTATCTGCCGCACTTGCTCAAAATCGTCGTTCATAACAGCCGATACCAGCTTGCTTTCTGTTTCCAGCGGGTAAAAATAAGAATAATCCTTAGTTTTGATTCTGCTGTATGGCAAAACATCGGAGGAGTCGGTAATTATGCTGTATTCAGCTGCTTCTCTTGCGTTGGAGCAGGACAAAGCTATGTTTTCCACACCTTTGACCACACTGCCCATACCCGCATTTATTGACGCGGCAAACTGCTCTGTGAAGAAATTGCGCAGAAATTCCAGATGGTTAAGGATTTGCTTTTCAGTTTCCTCTTCCGTTTTCTTAAGGTTCAGTATGCCCGCCATAGATGAAAGTCGGATCGTAGCCATG
>JAZNZL010000128.1:0-1563 GCA_045594925.1 Clostridia bacterium | reverse complement strand
CCGCTTGGCCTCCGACTTGTGCTATGGTAACGCTGCGCCGGCATTTGTGTTTTCTGCCCAGCTGTTTACCTTTGGCGTGAACGGAAAAGAGCTTGTGGAGATGCTTGCCTCCGTTTATGATAAGGTGTCAGTGCCGTTTGTTTTCTGCGTGTGGGCGGCATATCTTGTGTGCCCTGTGCTTACTGTGGGAGCGGTGCTTTCGTATATAAAAAGAGGTCTTGACAGAACCACTCTGCGGAGCAGTTTTTTTAAAGATGTATACATATTCACAGAAAAGAATGAATCTGCAATGATTCTGGCTAAAGATATATGTAATAAAAATAAACGTGCAGTTATTGTGTTTGCTGACAGTACAGAGCCTTGTGAGGAATGCGAAGGTCTTGTGGCTATGAATGTAGCATACACTGCCGGCGAGGTTTTTTCGTTGCTTAATAAAACCAATAAGATTCATCTTTGCTTTAATGACATAGACACCGGTAAATGCCTTGATAAGCTTAACGGATTTTTGGTTGGGGAACGTAAAAAGAATGCAGATATATACGTGTTTTCCGATAACCCTATGGCTTATGAGGTTGTCGATGGCATAAAGAAGGATATGCAGAATGTGTGTATCAGGATAGTGAGCACCCACGCTGTAATGACCAGAAATATTCTGTGGGACTATCCGCTGTTTTCAAAAATGAGTAAACCGGATGAGCTTAATGTAACTGTACTTGGTGTAAGCAGCTTTGGCGGGTATTTTGCTATGAACACTCTTTGGTGTTCAATAATGCCCGGTTGTAAAATGAAGCTTAATCTGGTGGATTATGACACTACGGATAATATTTTAAGGCGGGTGTCAGATAATATTCCCGACGGATATTTTGATATTGAAGTTTTTAATGATAATATAAATACCAATAGCTTTTTTGATAAGATTTCAAAAACCAGACTTCAGAATTCTGACTATATTCTGGTTTCGATGGGTAATGACGATTTGAATATCAGCATTTGCCGTAAGATAAGGCTGCATTTTGAACGCTGCGGCAGAGAGCCGTTTATAGTCACCGTGCTTAAGAACCAGAGCAAATATGCAGTTATGAAAGAGTCACTGAAGAAAGAGGGTATAGCAATCACCGGCGGAGCAGACAATATATATTGCTATGAAAATATATTTAAAGACAGGTTTTTCAATAAAGCCTTTAAGGTGTTCAGCCTTGTTGAGAGCAATTACGGAAATGTTGCTACAGAAGAAAGCTTCTATAAGCAGAAGCAGATAGATATATTGTCATCCTACGCCAATGCCATACACTGTAAATATAAGGTGTACTCTCTGTGCGGTAAGTGCGATGTAACTGAGGAAGAAATACGGACAGCGCTTGCAGAAAATCGTAAAAAAATCGTGGAAGCAGAGCATAATCGCTGGGTGGTATTTGAGATATTGAAAGGTTTTATAGGCGTGGCAGAGGAAAATCTTGAAGCCTTTTTTGAATATAACCGTAACAGTGAGAAGAATAACAGAAAAATTCATAAGAACGAAAGTCTTAAGATGCACGCCTGCATCACGGATATAAGTCGGAGGCC
>JAZNZL010000127.1:0-4066 GCA_045594925.1 Clostridia bacterium | reverse complement strand
AAGGAGTTATAAAATGGATAAATCTATTAAGATGCTGTCTGCGTGCGTGGCTGTTACATTGATGTTTTTGGTTGTAACCGGCTGCGGAATGAATACGGCAAGGACAGATTATGACATTTATATTTTTAACGGTAAAGGCGAAAGTGCGGCGGCGCTGGATTCCGCGGCAAAGCAGTTTACAGAGGAGACGGGTAAAAAGGTTAAAACCTTCTCTCTTGGCAGCGGAACAAGCAGCTTGGATACTCTCCGTGCGGAGATGAACTCCAACAATATGCCCACCATATTTTCCATAGTAAACATTCAGGAGCTTAAAGAATGGGAAGAAGGCGGATATGTGCTTGATTTAAACACCGTTGAAGATGCAGAGTTCAAAGCGCTTGTGGATGAAATCCCACAGCAGATGCGGCTCACATCAGACGGCACTACAAGCTATGGAGTGCCATACAATGTTGAAGGCTACGGATATATAGTTGATACACGTATGATAGACGCACTTTTTGGCGACGGCATATCAGAAAAGTTTTTGTCCGACGTAAAACAGGCTGATTATGAGGAGTTTGAAGATCTGGTTGAGGCGGTTGACGGATATATCAAAGAAAGCAAGGTGGCAACCGTTAACCTTAACGGCACGGCATATACACTGCGTGCAGAAAAAACCGACCTTTCAAATAAGCTAAACGGCGTGTTTGCAGTAGCCGGAGCAGATAAATGGACATACGGCGACCATATGGTAAACGTAGCGCTTAACGCAGTATTTAAAACAACTGCCGATGCGGCAAATGCCACAGCGGCGCAGCTTGAAAGCTTAAGAGGTCCTCTTACTGCATACGCTAAGGCGCCTGATTTTAAAACCACTTATGTAGCCGGCAGAAACGGCCCCTTGGACAGAGGCTCTGACTTTATCAATACCACCACAGCCAATTACGACTCTGCAGTGCAGATTTTTGCCGAGAGCAAGGCGCTTTTTATAAAGCAGGGTAACTGGGCGTATACAAATATTGAAAAGGCAAAAGCCGATATTGTAAAGACTCTTGAATTTGTTCCTGTAAAGCTTCCTCTTGAGGATGACGATGTAACTGCACAGGGCGTTACAGTAGATAAAATCAACCGTTCTATAAGTGTTTATGTGCCCAACTACTACGCAATAAATGCAAAGGCAACAGACGAGCAGAAGCAGGTTGCTATGGATTTTCTTGTATGGCTTAATACTACCGAAAGCGGACAGAAGTTTGTTACGGAGGATATGGCGTTTATCCCCTATAATGCCGACAGCTCAAGCCTCAATACCGACAACAGCCTTTCAAAATCTATTATAGAATATATGGAATCAGGCGATGTGCTCTCTAACCCCTACGGCGGAGCACCTGTTACCTGGTCTACAGAGGTGCTGGGACTTGAGGTAATGGAGAAGTACCTTACAAAAACCGACTGGAGCGAGGAAGATTACAAGGCAATAGCAGACTATGGTATATCAAGATGGAAAGAGATGGCCGGCAAATAATACTCTTTTGAAACAGGAAGGATTGAGCTTTAGATGGATAAGTATTACAAAAGATGGTTTTTGCCCGTTGCCCTGCCTGCATTGATTTTGTTTTTTGTGGTGATTGTTATTCCCTTTATAACGGGAGTGGTGTATTCATTCACATCCTGGAGAGGCACTTATTTTGCCGGAGGAAGCATAGGGGAGTCATTTGTGGGATTTCAAAATTATATCGCCGCATTTAAAAACCCAAAATTTATAAATGCGTTTTTCTATACAGTTAAATTTACTGTGATAGCTGTAGTGGTTATAAATATAGTTGCTCTGGCTCTCGCTCTTATGGTTACCTCAATAGGTAAGGGTGCCGGACTTTTCAGAACCGTGTTTTTTCTGCCCAATCTTCTGGGTGGTCTTGCTTTGGGATTTATATGGCAGTTTATATTCCAGAACGTGTTTTCCGACATCCTGTTCGGTCCTGAGGGTCTTGTGAACATTCCGTTTCTGACAAATATGCTTCAGGATAACACCAAGGCACTTTTTGCGCTTGTGCTGCTTGTGACATGGCAGATGGCAGGATATATGATGATAATCTATATAACCGGTCTTAACAATATCCCAAGAGATATTTACGAAGCCGCACAGATAGACGGTGCAGGTAAGCTCGCACAGTTTCGCGTTATTACACTGCCTATGCTGATGCCGGCAGTTACCATAGTGTTTTTCTTAACACTTGCAAACTGCTTTAAGCTCTTAGACCAGAACGTAGCGCTTACCGACGGCAACTTCAACACAAGGCTTCTGGCTATGCAGATACTGCGTACAACCCGTGACACCGCGCCGCCTGATTACGGTATGGCACAGGCTCAGGCAGTGGTATTTTTTGTGCTGATAGCGGCGGTAACGCTTATACAGCTTTCCATTACAAAACGCAGAGAGGTGGAGCTGCATTGAGAAATAAAAACGGAAGATTTATATTGTATTCAATCCTTACTGTGCTTGCAGCATTTACGCTTTCGCCGCTGGTGTTTTTGTTTATAAACTCGTTTAAGTCCCATTCAGAGATAATAACCTCGCCAATAGCTCTGCCTCAAAACTGGAATTTGGGATATATACTGACAGCTGCGGGAGCAATAGACTTTTTTAAAGCTCTGGGCGTAACATTTATGGTAACAGCATTTTCGGTAGCGCTTATTGTGCTGGTATCATCTCTTGCGGGATGGATAACAGCCAGAAGCAAAACCAGGCTTTCGTCGGTGGCGCTTTATGTGTTTACTGCCGCTATGCTGATACCATTTCAGGCAGTTATGTATCCGTTGCTGTCACTGTTTGAGGATGTGGGGCTTAAAAATATTGTCGGACTAATAATAATGTACGGCGGATTTGGACTGAGCCTTTCGGTGTTTTTGTATCACGGGTTTGCAAAAAGCATCCCAAAAGGCATAGAAGAAGCCGCCCTGATTGACGGCGCGGGAGTTATGCGGATGTTTTTCACCGTTGTTTTCCCGCTTATGAAATCCACCACAGCCACTGTGATTATATTAAACGCTATGTGGATATGGAACGACTATCTGCTTCCGTTCCTTGTGATAGGCAACGGCGAGATGCGGACACTCACCTTGGAGCTGTACTTTGCAAAAATGACATCAGGGCAGTTCGGCAACCCCTGGGAGCTTGTGTTTCCGGCGGTGTTCGTGTCGATTATCCCTATAGTTATAGTATTCCTTTTCCTGCAAAAGTATATAGTACGAGGCGTATCCGACGGCGCAATAAAAGGATAACAACAAATCAAGCAATTTAAAAGCAGAGGATTTAATCCTCTGCTTTTAATTTTATATATTAGGCGTTACTTTACTTTCTCAGCACTTGTTACAGACTTAAGACCTGATAAACTGTCCCACAGATAAACAGTGACAGTATCGTATGGTTTGTCCGTTGTAAACGTTAAATCCTCTGCTTCATATACTGCATATCCAATATCTACAAGGCTGTCGCCTTTATAAAGCGCCAGAATAACAGTTTTTCCTGCATTCTCTTCATTCACTGCTACGGTAAAGGTTTTTCCGTCAGGAGAAATTGTTGTTGTAGTAGGCTTTGCTTCAGTTCCGAGAAAAACAACATTTTCTGTAAGAGGTTCATTGCCTTCTCCAATACTTATATTCTCCCATTGTTGTTCCGTTCCTTTATAGTATACATTCTCAAGGCTGTCGCAATCTTCAAACGCACTCTCACCTATTGTAGTTACGCTGCCAGGAATGTTTATGCTTTCAAGACTGGAACAATAGTAAAACGCATAATCACCTATTGAGGTTACACTGTCAGGAATGCTTATACTTTCAAGGTTGTGGCACCCTACAAACGCATCCTCGCCAATTGAGATTATATTGTTACCGAGAGTTACACTAGTCAGGCTGTAGCAATATTTAAACGCACCATATCCTATTGTAGTTACGCTGTCAGGAATTGTGTAAGAAACGTCAGTTTTGCCACAGGGATATGCAATTAATGTAGTTTTGTTTTTGTTAAACAGAACTCCGTTTTCTGATGTGAAATTTACATTGTTGGTATTTACATTAATGCTTAAGAGAT
>JAZNZL010000126.1:0-3799 GCA_045594925.1 Clostridia bacterium | reverse complement strand
AGGTCTTGCTCCTGCAGCTATTCCGCAGGTAGCCATTCCTACTACTATTCTTGTTTTGCCTTCTTCAGAAGCTTCTGATCTGACATTTATTTTGTTTGCCATTTTGTTTCTGATCTGCTCAAGTTCAGCTAAACTTTTCATTTATATTCCTCCCATAGATTATTTATATATCTGTTCAAGTCCCTCTGTTATATATCCGTTTATCCAGGAAAGTATTTCCGGATCGGTTATACTGACTTCACCCAGAATTTTTCTTACCTCTACTGTTGAAAATTCAAAAGATTTACCGTCAAAGCTATGAGTATAAACAAAATCCGTTCCCTCGCTGCCGCCTATAAGGGTTATCATTGTAGATGCCATATCCCCCAGAGGCTGACGGTCTATACTGTCACGGACAAATTCCGCTGTAACCTCAGTGCCTTTGCCCACCTGAGAACTTATTGAAAAGCTACCGCCTGTAAGCTCTGCTGCGTTTTTAAAAAGCGACAGCCCCATACCAACCTTTCTGGTGGTTCGGGTCGTTTTAAAAGGGTCTGTTACATCCCTTAAAAACTCCTCGTCCATTCCGCAGCCGTTATCGGTGATGATAACCTTTAAAAAATTACGGCTCAGGCTCTCTTCAATATTCACATTTACCAAGCTGGCGCCGGCTTTGGTTGAATTTTTAACAATATCAAGTATATGCAGTGATATCTCTACCATATCATCAATACTTAGCCAATATGCCCTCTACATCGTCTACAACAAGTCTGCCGTAAACATCATCGTTTACTGTTATTACAGGAGCAAGACCGCAGGCACCGATACAACGTGTTGCCTCAAGTGAAAACTTACCGTCTTCTGTGCATTCTCCAACGTCTATACCGATTATCTGTTTTATCTTCTCAAGAATATCGCCGGAACCTTTTACGTAGCACGCAGTTCCCAGACAAACGCCGATTTTATACTTACCCTTGGGATTGATTGAAAACTGTGTGTAGAATGTTACAACACCATAAATCTCAGACATAGGAACGCCTATTCCCTCTGAAATCACCTTCTGCACTTCTATCGGCAGATATCCTATTACCTCCTGAACCTCGTGCAGTACAGGTATCAATGCTCCGTCGGTGTCTTTGTACTTCGCAATTATCTGCTGTACCTTTTCTTCCTGCTCTTTTGTCATAACAAAAGCAGGTGTAGCTTTCTCGCTCATTTGTCATCCTCCTAATTTATTTTATTGTTATTTTTTTAACAATTCAATGTGCGTAATAATTATAACACATATTTTTGGTAATTGCTACTGTTATTTTCAATTTCTTATAAAATATTTTATTTTTGTACTTTTTGATGATTTTTTCGCGCTTTTACCCTTTAATTATATCAACTATTCCCTCGCCCGTCAAGGTGGGAACTTCAAGAAAATATATCCTTTCTGATATATCCCACAGATAGTGGGCATCGGAATTATGTATTATCTTAAAGCGGGACAGCTGATGCTCATCATAAAGCTTTTGCACATTATCGGGAGTTTTTATCTCCGCAGTGGCAAAGCCATAGCTGTCATCTATAAAGCCAAGATTCGATATTATGCTGTAGGACGACTTATCCACGTGTGCCGGAAATGCCGCACCCCCAAAAGACGTTGCAAGGCTCACAACCCGACTCACCGAAAGAGACGTTGCCGTAACCAGAAGATACTCTTCCTCGTCAATTATATTATCGTCCTTATCCATATATACCTGACGGCCAAATATATCGGGTCTGTTTTTAATCTTCGGAAGATGTGTCTTGACAGCAGCTTCCATTTTCTGCGCATCTTCTATATTGGAAAAAAGGCAAATCAGGTGGCACTCCTCCGACGTTTCAACCTCCATACCAGGAAGCACCAAAAGATTAGTATCCTTAGCGCACTCCATACAGGCAAGCGCATTCCCGCAGGTATTATGGTCTGTTACAGCAATAACGTCAAGCCCTTTTAAAATTGCCATATTCACAATATTATTAGGCGTCATATCATCGTCGCCACAAGGAGAAAGTGCTGTATGTATATGAAAATCATAGGCTACTTTCATAAAAGCTTACCTATTGCCATAGCAGCGTCAAAAGCGCTTTTTCCGGTTTTAATAATCACCACGTCTTCTGATTTTGCCTTGTTTACAACTGCTTCCTCAACGTGCATACCCTCTGCAACAATCACACAGGCAGCTTCTGTTAAAACCGCAACAGCAGCTATATTTATATTGGTCTGCACTGTTATCCAGGCATCGCCCTCACTTACCTTTGACATCGCAAGGCTTAAAAGGTCACACACATAGCAACCCCCAACAGCTTTTGCTTTATCATACTCTCCGGTGAGAACCTCACCCTCAACAGCTCTTACTACGTCTTCTATATTCATAAGTGTCTCCTTTTTAATGATTATCCATATCCAGCATTTCATGTGCAAGAAGAGAAATCTTCTCTCTAAGCTTAAATATACAGTCAGTTTCCGTGGCAAAGCCTCTTACTATATCCTCCGCCAGCGCTTTACAGGACGGAGATCCGCAGGAGCCACAATCAAGCTTAGGAAGACTTTCGTATATTTTTTCCATTTTCTCCATCTTCTGCATGGCAACCACTATATTATCATCAAGGGTCATTGTGGTTCTTTTAACTACGGATTTATCCCACATTACATTTACTTCTTCGGGAATCTGCGCTTTTTTCTTTATAGATGCAGACAGCTTTTTGATTCTGCCCTTGGCTACAAAATTATTCTCCACATTAAGAGGACCGCCCACACAACCGCCGGGACACGCCAGAGCTTCCACAAAATCTATATCCGTCATTTTATCCTCGCTGATTGCCTCCATAACCTGTGTTACATTATTGATTCCGTCAACGGCTATATAATTGTCCGTGGCAAGTCCTGATGCTTCTCCGCCGCTGACTGCCCAGCATATTCCGGAAAAATCCGATTTCAAAAGATCAAGCTCTGCACCTTTACTGTTTATATATGGAAGCACTTTTAAATATGTATCTCTTACGGAAAAACTGCCGTTTATATAAACGTTGTCCGTTCCGATTGGTGCTTTGGCACAGGTTGCCTTTGCCGCACAGGGCGTTATGAAAAACACGCCTATTTCAGAGTCAGACAGGCCTGTATGCTCCTTTGCCACTTCCCTGGCAAGTCTGCCTGCAAGATTCATTGGCGATATTACAGGCAATATATGATTTATAAGCTCCGGAAAGCGCGCGCTTATAAGCTTTACAACAGTTGGACAGGCAGAATTTATTGTGGGCTTTTCAAGCTCACCGGTTGCCATAAGCTTTCTTGTTTCGTTTGTTATTATCTGTGCCGCATAAGATACCTCAAATACATCGTCAAAGCCAATCTTTACAAGTGCATTAAGCAGCACATTTATATCGCTGAGCTTGGCAAACTGCCCGTAAAATGTCGGTGCCGGCAAAGCAATATTATATTTATATTCTTTTAACACATCAAAGCTGTCGGTAACTGCCTTTTTCGCGTGATAGGGACATATACGTATACATTCTCCGCAATCTATACACCGTTCTTTTATTATCTTCGCTTTCCCGTTACGCACACGTATCGCCTGCGTAGGACAGTTCTTAATACAGTTTGTGCAACCCTTACATTTATCTTTATCCAATGTAACCGAATGAAACATCTCAAGCATACATTGTCACTTCCTTTACATAAGCACACGAGAGTTGAACCCCGTATGCCTTAAATTTGATAAATTTGCACACTTTTATCTTGTCGTCCTCGTAAGGCGTCAGCCTAACTTCGTCCTCCGCATTAAAATTGCACTAA
>JAZNZL010000125.1:0-5505 GCA_045594925.1 Clostridia bacterium | reverse complement strand
AAAAATCTGAATGTAACTCCACGACCCGGCCACGCAGACTATCCTGCATCTGTTAAATATTGCGGATTTAACGATTATCGCGGTGGCGGTCATTTTTCGGGCAGGATTACAGCACCACTGGTTGTTGCCGGTGCTGTTGCAAAACAAATTCTTTCAGCTATGGGCATAGAAATTTTTGCGCATATTCAGTCTGTTGGCAGTGTGAGTGATAAAAAATTTGAGGATATGGGCTTGTCAGCGGAAACAGCTGCTGTTTTTAAAAATAAGCTGTTTGCAGTAACAGACGATGCTGTGGAAAATAGGATGATGGAAGAGATAGAAAAATATCGTAAAGATGGTAACTCAATCGGCGGAGTAATTGAGTGTGCCGTAACGGGAATGGAAGCAGGCTATGGTAATCCGTTTTTTGATTCTGTTGAAAGCAGACTTTCATCAATGCTGTTTTCAATACCCGCAGTTAAAGGCGTTGAATTTGGTAAGGGCTTCGGTATAACAGAAATGAGTGGTATCGACGCAAATGACTTTTATGAGTATTCAAATGGGAAAGTAGTTACTAAAACGAATAATAATGGCGGTATCCTTGGCGGTATAACAAATGGAGCTCCCATAGTTTTCAGAACAGCAATAAAACCGACCCCGTCAGTTTCTAAAGAACAGGAAACAGTTGATTTAAATGAAAAGTGTAATACAACTGTTTCAGTTAAAGGCAGACACGATTCCTGCATTGTACCGCGGGCGGTACCGGTTGTTGAAGCTGCTGCAGCATTAGTGATTCTTGATATTGTCAGAGGTGTGAAATAGTGAATATTGATGAATTAAGAAAGAAAATAGATGAAATAGATGCTAATCTTACAGAGCTGCTTGAAAAGCGTATGGAAGTAAGCGGTAAAATAGGCGAGTATAAAAAGCAGAACGGTCTTAAAATATTTGACGCAGCAAGGGAACGGATAGTTATTGAAAAGAATCTTAATCGCCTTGGCGATAAAACGCTGGCGCCCTATGTTGAAAAGATATATAATTGTATAATGACCGAGAGTAAGAAGAAACAGAGTGATCTTAATAAAGAAAGCCTGAAGGTTGGCTTTCAGGGAGTGGATGGCAGCTTTTCACACGAGGCATGCATTAAATATGTAACAGCCAATGATGATATAAAATTTTCTATGGAGAAATATTCCACCTTTGATAGTCTTTGCAACGCGCTCTTAAATGGCGATATAGACAGAGCTGTAATTCCTTTTGAAAATTCCTCTACGGGACCTGTTGTAGATGTTTATGACCTGCTGAATAAGTATAGCTTTTATATAGTGGGAGAGGTTTATGTAAAGGTAAGCCATAACCTTATGGTGAAGGAAGGTACAAATATAGAAAATGTACGTGAGGTGTATTCACACCCACAGGCATTCATGCAGTGTAAAGAGTTTTTGAATTGCTATGACTATAACCAGATTTCGCATTTTAATACGGCAATAAGTGCCAAATATGTAAGCGAAAGCGAAAGAGATGATATTGCGGCAATCGCATCTGAAACAGCTGCGAAGCTTTATTCACTTAAGATAGTGGAGCACGATATCAATTATAATTCTAATAATGTAACAAAATTCATAGTTCTTTCATCAGAACAGCTGAAGAAAGAAGAGAATGATAAAATCAGCATAATAGTTTCCATAGAGGATCGTCCCGGTTCTCTTGCCGATTTGATAGAGCTTTTTAAAAGCACCGGAATCAATATGACCAAGATTGAGTCAAGACCTGATATAGGCAGTCCGTTTAAGTATATATTTTTTATAGATTTTTCAGGCAATATATTTGACGAGAAAGCACAGCAACTGTTGAAGTTGGTTGAAGACAATTCCCGTGAATTTAAGTTTTTAGGTAATTACAGAGCATATTAAGAGGTGCGCAATATGGGTAAGTATGGATTGATCGGCGGTAAGCTTGGACATTCCTTTTCAATGGGAATACACGAAAGCTGTTTTGATATTCTTGGAGAGACTTCAACTTATGAGCTGATAGAAACTCCATCAGAAGAATTAGAGGATACAATTAAAAGACTTAAGTCAGAAAAATATTGTGGTATCAATGTAACCATACCCCATAAAGTTGCTGTTATGGAGTATGCAGATGAGATTTCAGCTGAAGCAAAGTCGATTGGCGCTGTTAATACCTTGAAATTTGCAGATGGTAAAATATATGCATATAATACTGATTATTATGGAATGAAAAAGACATTTGAGAAGTTTGGCGTCAATATCAGCGGTAAAGATGTGTATATTCTCGGTACAGGCGGTGCAGCAAATGCAGTGTCTGCATTGTGTAATGCTTTGGGCGGTAAGGTTAAGCTTGTTTCAAGAACAGCTACAGAAAAAGCAATGGACTATGCTGAATTTAACAGTATAACAAAAGAGGGAGTTCTCATAAACTGCACACCGGTTGGTATGTACCCCAATGTAGATGAAATCCCTACAGACAGTGTAGATGGTTTTGAAAGCGTAGTGGACCTTATATATAATCCATATAAAACCAAACTTCTTCGGCTTGCTGAAAGCAAAGGAATAAAAGCAGTAAATGGTTTGTATATGCTTGTTGCACAGGCGGTGTATGCGGAATCTATTTGGCACAGTATAGAATTGGATGAAAAAATCATAGATGAAATTTATGATAAAATGAAAGGTGAAGATTGATATGAAAATAATGCTTATAAACGGAGTAAATCTTAATTTTGTGGGAATACGTGAAAAAAGCATATATGGTAATAAGGATTTTAAATCAATGTGTGATTCCGTAAATGAATACGCACAGTCAAAAGGAGCCGATGTAACATTTTTTCAGAGCAATTGTGAAGGCGAGATAGTAGATGCTATCCAAAGCGCATATCTGGAGAAGTACGACGGCATTATAATCAATCCTGGTGCGCATACCCATTACAGCATAGCGATATATGATGCACTTAAAAGTGTAAATATTCCTTGTGTAGAGGTTCATCTTTCAAATGTCCACGCAAGAGAAGATTTTAGAAAAAATTGTGTTACAACCGGTGCTTGCATAGGGCAGATATGTGGTTTTGGCGAAATGAGCTATAAGCTTGCAGTGGATGCCTTGACGGAGTATTTGAAATGAATAATGTATATCTTATAGGTATGCCCGGATGCGGTAAGAGCACAATCGGTAAAATTGTTTCCGAAAAGTTAGGGATGCCTTTTTTGGATTTGGATGCTTATATTGTTAAAAGCACAGGCGAAACTATTGATGAAATGTTTAAAAAAGGAGAGAGCTATTTCCGTAAAAAAGAAACAGAATGTCTCCTGAATGTAAGCAGCCTTAAAAACACTGTTGTTGCTACAGGCGGCGGAGTTGTGGAAATGGAAGCAAACCTTTCTATTCTTAAAAATAGTGGTTGTGTTGTTTTTGTTGATACTCCTCCCGATAATATAATTGCTAATTCATCGTTGGAGGGAAGACCGTTGCTTGCAGATAATAAAAACAGAATATTTGATTTGTATAAAAGACGGTATAGCCTATATGAAAAATTTTCAGATTTTACGGTAAAAAATTGTGGTGGCATAGAAGCTGCCGTGTCAGGCGTGATTAAACTTTTAAAATGAAAAACGGTTACTTTGAAAGTAACCGTTTTATTCTATTCATTGATTAAAAAAGCTCTGTAAAGCTTCACCATTTCGTTCCAGGTGGGTTTGTTAACCGTGCCGGTAGTCTCAAGCATTGATATACCCTGAAAATTTTTAACCGCATCAGCTGTTTCGTTGCTGTATTTGCCGGTAACGTTTACTTTGTTAAGATTTGAATATTTTGAAGCAAACTTGTTTAGTAACAACTGTATTACTATAACTGCATCTCCACTGTCACCGTCTTTGATTTCTATAACTTCAACAGGAAAGACGTGAAACGGAAGAGCTTCGTCTGTAAGCTCAATCAATTTCTGATATTCCTCAAATATAGCTTCCCAGGTTTCAAAATCTGCCACGCCGGTTGTTGACAGATTTCGTGTTTCTTGAAATTTTCTTACTGCTTCGGCGGTTTCGTCTCCGTATATGCCGTCTGTGTTCAAAAAAGATATCTGGGGGTCGCTTTCAGCAATTTTCTTTAAATATTTTTGTAACTCAAAAATATTCTGTCTGTCGTCATTCAAGTCGGTTTTTGTGATAAGAGTAGGTTGTGAGGTTAAAGTAGCCATAGTTAATCCTCCTTATTGACCCACAGATTCGCCGGGGAATTGCCCCGTAGCTTTTTCTCTGCCTTCGAGTATGTCCGAATATAATCTTGCTGCTTCTACCCACGTGGTTTCGCCTACAATTCCTGTTTCCGATAAACCCGAAAACCTCTGGAAAGCCGCAACTGCATTTTGGGTTTGCTCGCCGAAGTATCCTGTTATGCTCACTTTCGGAATAGACGGATATACATCTGCAATAGTACTTAGGTAGGTCTGTATAGTAGAAACAGAAGGCCCACTCATACCAAGGAATAACCGCATCCCAGGGAACGGTTCGGCTCTTGAACCCCAGTATTCTTGAGGGATAGTGTCTACAATCCCGTCAAATACATTTATAATTGCGTTCCAGGTGGCTTCGCCCACAATTCCGTCAGGATTTAATCCATATTCCCGCTGAAAAGCAATCACAGCACTTTCGGTACCGGAACCAAAAACTCCGTCAATAGTAACAGGCGGAATGCTGTCATTAAAATCTCCAATAGTGTTTAAAACAAATTGAAGATATTCGATATATGGACCACTTGCACCAACGCGCAGTGCATTTCCAAATTGTTGAGAAATATCGCTGTATGATAATCCTTCTGAATCAAGCTCGGATAATCGTTTGACAGAATTGTAAATGTATAAAATTCTGTACCAGGTAGATTTGCCTACAACTCCGTCATCGTCAAGGTTGAAAATTTCCTGAAATCTTTTAACAGCGTTGTATGTTTCTAAATCAAAAGTTCCGTCAGGTGTCTGTATTTTCGGCATTAAGGGCCAGTCTTTTGATATTCGGTTTAATCTTACCTGAATAAGCTTTACGTCGTTGTTAACGTCACCAACCCGTAAAGGCGTGCCGGGATAAGACTCCTGAATATCTGCCACCGGCGCATTTTGAACAATTTCTATGTTGTTTCCGTAGTAGTTTTCTAAAATCTGAAAAGGCGTTAATCCTTGGTTTGCTAAAGTCACCGTTCCCCATTGAGAAAGACCTGGACAAGTAACGGTAGTGCCGTTGCAAAATTGTGTAAAGTATGGTTCTACAGACCCTTGCATACGTACATAGTCATTAAAGATTTCATCCACAATTCTGCTGATATTTGCAAAAATATCTCTTCCAGGCGAAAAAGCCTGATCAAAAGCAGTGGAATTTGTAATGTCAAAATTGTATCCTCTTGACCGGTACCATTCAGTGTAAACTCTGTTCAGCGCGTATGTAATTATGGCGTATATGTTTGCGCGCAGTGCGCTGTCCGGCCAGGTGGGATAAATCTCGCTGGAAGCAACGTTTTTTATGT
>JAZNZL010000124.1:0-5664 GCA_045594925.1 Clostridia bacterium | reverse complement strand
CAGATTAAAGAAGATCCCAAAAACGCTAATAAGCCTGATAATATCATCGAAAAAATGCTCGGTGGTAAAATCAATAAGTTCTATGAAACAAACTGCCTTATTGAGCAGGCATTCGTTAAGGATGACAGTATGACAGTAGGTAAGTACCTTGAGTCAAAGGGCGTAAAGCTTGTAGACTATGTGCGCTTTGAGAAGGGCGAAGGTCTTGAAAAGAAAGAAGAGAACTTTGCAGACGAAGTAGCAAATATGGTGAAATAATTTAAACCACATAATTAAAGGCGGCTCTTTCAAAGGGCCGCTTTTTGTATGTGTAAATCCTTGACTATAACGATAAATAAGTATATAATAAAATATAGCTGATTTGTATGCTTTGGTAATATATAAGCATAATAAATGAGCTTCATTGTTAAAGAAATAAATTAAAGAAATAGGGAAAGAATATGGATATAATAGTTGCCACTAAGAATAAAGGTAAGATTAAAGAAATAAAAAAGATACTTGGCGCCCATAATGTAATGAGTCAGGCAGAGATTGGTGTAGATATTGATGTAGAAGAAAACGGCTCAACCTTTGCAGAGAATGCTATGATAAAGGCCACTGCTGTTTCGCAGTTTGCCAAATGCGCCGTAATAGCCGATGATTCAGGTATAGAGGTTGATGCGCTTGATGGTGCGCCTGGTATATATAGCGCAAGATATTGTGGTGAGGGCGCAACGGATGAGGATAGAGTTGAAAAGCTTTTGGAAGAGGTCGCAAATGCTGATACCCGAGGCGCGCAGTTTAACTGTGCCATAGCGCTTATACTTCCTGATGGCGAAAAGCATATATTTGAGGGTATCGTACGCGGAACACTTGATTTTAAGCCAAAAGGCGAAAACGGCTTTGGCTATGACCCTGTATTTATACCGGCAGGCTATGATAAAACCTTTGGCGAATTGGATAGTAGTATAAAAGACGAGATAAGTCATAGAGCAAAGGCTTTAAAAGCTCTGGCAGAATTTTTGGATAAGTAATTTTGTGCGCCCCGTAAATTATAAGGGGCGTGTGTAATATATCACAGAAAGGAGAACACTTGTGAACACTAAAGTATTTTCAACATTGGAATTTGATAAAATACGTTCAATGCTCAGTGAATTTGCAGTTATAGAGCTGTCAAAGGAACGTGCGCTGAATTTAGAGCCTTCGTGTGATATAAAGGAAGTCAATATTATGCAGGAGCAAACAGCGTCTGCGATGAATCTTATGGTAAAAAAGGGTACACCCCCGATATATTGCAGACGTGATATCCGTTCCTGTTTAAAGAGAGCCGATATGGGCGGGGTGCTTTCTCCTGCCGATGTTTTGGATGTTGGAAAAGTGCTTAAAACATCAAGGAAGTTTAAGGATTATCCGGACGGTATTCCTTGTGAAGCCATTGAGGAGTATATAGAAGCACTTTTTGAGGATAAATCGCTTGAAACCAAAATATTCAGCTGTATAGAGGATGAGGAAACCGTATCAGATACAGCAAGCACTGAACTTGCATCAATACGCCGGAAGATACGCTTGACTGAGGGTAGGGTTAAAGAGATTCTGCAAGGAATAATCTCAAAGAACTCCAAGTACCTTCAGGACCCGATTATAACTATGCGCTCTGATAGATACGTAGTACCGGTAAAGGCAGAGCATAAGGGTAGTATACGCGGTATAGTTCACGACACTTCTTCTACGGGAATGACACTTTTCATAGAGCCTGAATCGGTGGTGGAGGCAGATAACGAGATACGTCTTTTGAAAAGTAAGGAGCAGGATGAGATAGAGAGAATTCTCCGTGAGCTTTCCGGAGAAATAGCAAAGTCATCGGCTCTGCTTGAAATGACATATAACTGTATAGCTGACCTTGATTTAATTTTTGCAAAGGGTAAATTTGCCCTTAAGTATGATGCCTTCAGACCGGTTTTGAATGATGAGGGCTATATAAACCTTCAAAGAGCGCGCCATCCGCTTATAGACAGGGAAAAGGTAGTGCCTACAGATATTTATCTTGGTAAAGATTTTGATACCCTTGTAATCACCGGTCCCAATACCGGCGGTAAAACAGTTGTGCTCAAGACCATAGGACTTTTAACTCTTATGGCACAGTCTGGTATGCACATAACAGCACAGGAAGGCTCGGTAGTGTCGGTGTTTGATAATGTTTTTGCCGATATCGGCGATGAACAGAGTATCGAGCAGAGCCTTAGTACCTTTTCATCACATATGGTAAATATCGTAAATATTTTAAAAGACGTCACACATCGTTCATTGTGTCTTTTTGATGAGCTTGGCGCGGGCACGGACCCAATAGAGGGTGCGGCACTTGCTGTAAGTATTCTTGAAAATATCAGACTTATGGGTGCCAAAACAGCCGCCACAACTCATTATAGCGAGCTGAAGTCCTATGCACTTTCAAATAGCAGAGTAGAAAACGCTTCCTGTGAATTTGATGTAGAAACACTGGCACCAACATATAGACTGCTCATAGGTATTCCCGGTAAGAGTAATGCGTTTGCTATTTCCAAAAAGCTTGGCATAAGCGATGAAATCATAGAAGATGCAAAAGGGCGTATAGCCGGCGATAATATTAAATTCGAGGACGTTCTCACAAGTCTTGAAAATGCCCGCCGTGATACAGAAAAAGAAAGAGAGAGCGCCGTAGCCTATAAGCAGGAGATAGAGCTTTTAAAAGATAGAATAGCCAATAAAAATATCTCTTTAGAGAAAAAGACGGAGAAGATTATAGAAGACGCTCATAAAGAAGCACAGCGAATAATAGAGGAAGCCAAAGCTGAAAGCGAGCTTGCTCTGGCAGATATCCGTACTGCTATGAAGAAGAGAGATTTAAAAGAAGCGAACCGTGCAGTAGAGCAGGTGCGACAGCAGGTAATAGCTGACAGTAAAAAGCATAATGTCAAATCCACCCCAAAGGTTAATAAAGAAGAGGCATTGAAATCCGTTCAGCTTGGTCAGACAGTAGAGGTACCACATTTGAGGGAGAGAGGAACAGTTCTAACGCTTCCCGATGGTAAGGGAAATCTTATGGTAAATGTGGGAATAATGAAAATGAAGCTTAACCTGAATCAGCTTCGCAGCGCAGAGGAAAAGGTTGATAAGAAAAAAAGCGGTATAAAAACTCAGGGAGATTTAAAGTCGATGACAGTAGGCACCGAGCTTGATGTGCGCGGCTGCGATGTGGAAACGGCGCTGATGCTTGTTGATAAGTTTATAGACGATGCAGTTTTGGCATCACTGCATGAGATAAGAATAATCCACGGCAAAGGAACAGGCGTTCTGCGAAGCGGAGTGCAGACGTATTTAAGACATCATAAGCTTGTTAAAAGCTGTAGACTGGGTGCCTTTGGTGAGGGTGATGCGGGAGTAACGGTAGCAGAGCTCAAGTGAGTTGACAAATTTTTAACAATATTTAAAATTTCTCTTGCAAAATAGGGATAAATGGAGTAAAATATTTGTGTGTGAAAAAATATTGTAATATTTTTAAAGTCATCAAATTTAACGCATTTAAAATATGCGGGAATGGAGAATAAAATTATGAATAAGAAAACAATCGAAGATATTGCCGTAGCCGGCAAAAAAGTTTTGGTTCGTTGCGATTTCAATGTACCGCTTAACGAAGAGAAGAAAATCACTGATGAAAACAGACTCATCGGTGCACTTCCCACAATCAAGTATCTTGTAGCAAACGGCGCAAAGGTTATTCTTTGCTCACACCTTGGCAGACCCAAGGGCGAGTTTAATGAGAAGTATAGCTTAAAGCCCGTAGCAGCACGTCTTTCTGAACTTTTGGGACAGGAAGTAAAAATGGCAGAGGATGTAATCGGTGAAAGCGCTGAAAAATGCGTAGCAGAGCTTAAAGACGGAGAAATCGTATTGCTTGAAAACGTTCGTTATCATAAAGAAGAAGAGAAGAACGACCCCGAGTTTTCAAAGAAGCTTGCATCGTTTGCAGATGTATATGTAAATGACGCATTCGGTACAGCACACAGAGCACACGCATCCACAGCAGGTGTTGCAGCGTATATTCCTGCAGTTTGCGGATACCTTATCCAGAAAGAGATTGAGATAATGGGTAAAGCTCTTTCAAATCCCGAAAGACCTTTCGTGGCAATTCTCGGCGGAGCAAAGGTATCAGATAAAATCGGTGTAATTGAAAACCTTCTTGAAAAGGTTGACTATTTAATTATCGGCGGCGGTATGGCATATACATTCCTTGCTGCAAAGGGCTATGGTATAGGCACATCAATCTGTGAGGAAGAGAAGCTTGACCTTGCAAGAAACCTTATGGAAAAAGCACAGCAGAAAGGCGTAGAGCTTCTCCTGCCTGTTGAAAACGTAGTAGCAGCAGAGTTCAAGGCAGACGCAGAAAGCAAAATAGTAGCATCAGAGCAGATCCCTGATGACTTTATGGGAATGGATATCGGTCCCAAGACAATTGAGCTTTTCTCAGAGGTAATCAAAAAAGCAAAGACAGTTATCTGGAACGGACCTATGGGCGTATTTGAGATGCCTGCATTTGCAAACGGTACTAAAGAGATAGCAAGAGCAGTTGCAGAAGCAGACGCTACAACAATCATCGGCGGCGGCGATAGTGCAGCAGCAGTAGAGCAGCTTGGCTTTGCAGATAAGATGACACACATCTCAACAGGTGGCGGTGCATCTCTTGAATTCCTTGAGGGTATTGAGCTTCCCGGTATAGCAGCACTCAACGATAAATAATTAAAATATAAATAGTATTGCCCTTTCTTTCGGAAGGGCAATATTTCAAAATGACTATTGAAAGGACGATAATAATGAGAAAAATTACAGTAGCAGGAAACTGGAAAATGAATAAAACACCTGCGGAAACAGTAAAGCTTATAAATGAGCTTAAACCGCTTGTGGCAGAGGCAAAGAATGAATGCGTAATCTGTGTACCCTACACATCACTCAGTGAGGCAGTAAAAGCTTGTGAGGGTTCAAATATTAAGGTAGGCGCACAGAATATGTACTATGAAGAAAGCGGCGCGTTTACAGGAGAAATTGCACCTGCAATGCTTTGCGAGCTTGGTGTTGAATATGTAATCATCGGCCATAGCGAACGTAGACAGTACTTTGCAGAAACAGATGAAACAGTAAACTTAAAGGTTAAGAAAGCATTTGAGCATAACCTTATTCCGATAGTATGCGTAGGCGAAAGCCTTGAGCAGAGAGAACAGGGTATCACAAATGACCTTGTTAGTATGCAGACAAAGATAGCGCTTTTAGGACTTACTGCAGAGCAGGTTAAAAAGACAATTATAGCTTATGAACCCATCTGGGCAATCGGCACCGGTAAAACAGCCACAAGCGAGCAGGCGCAGGAGGTATGCGCAAAGATTCGCGAAACTGTTTGCGAAGTGTTCGGTAAGGACGCTGCTGATGAAGTAACTGTTCAGTATGGCGGCAGTGTAAACGCAAAGAACGCTGCAGAGCTCTTTGCGAAAGAAGATATCGACGGCGGCCTTGTTGGCGGAGCAAGCCTTAAGGCAGAGGATTTTAGCATAATTGTTAAAAGCTGATTAAATACAAATAATGGATGAGGGCACGGATTTATCCGTGCCACTCTTTTGAAGAAACGAAAATTTAAGAAAGAGGCAGATATATATGAGT
>JAZNZL010000123.1:0-3080 GCA_045594925.1 Clostridia bacterium | reverse complement strand
AGATAACAAATACAGAAGATAAAAAAGAGCTTCAGTACTGGAAAGACATTGAAAACGATAAGAAAACCACAAAGCAGGCAATCAGTAAAGATGCTAAAATCATCTATAACGGAAAAGCCGGTACAGCAGAAGACTTTAAAGTGATAGAGTCAGGCTCAATCACACTTTTAGATACAGACAGCAACGGCTCAAGCGACGTTGTGTTTGTAAATGAAACAATCAACTATGTAGTAGAAGAGGTTGTTGAAAGCTCACACAAGATAGTTGATAAGTACGGACAGAAAACACTTGTTGTTGACCCTGAAGATGAAAACCTCACATTTGTACTTGTAAAGGGTACAGAGGAAATTTCTCTTGCAGACCTTAAAGAGTGGGATGTACTCACAGCAACCATCAGCAAAGACGGAGAGCTTGTGTACGCAGAGGTTTCAAATGAGACTGTAACAGGTAAAATCACCGAAAAGAGCAAAGACACTTACTTTATAAACGGCAAAGGCTATAAAGTAGCTAAGAACTACCCCAACGCAGTAAATCTTTTGGATGAGGGTACCTTCTACCTCGATATAGAGGGTAAGATAGCAGCCATAAACGGCGAAACAACAGCAAGCAGCAACTATGCATACCTTGTAAACGGCGGAATGTCAACAGGTATGGATAAGGTTTTAGAGATTAAGGTGTTTACTAAAGACGGTAAAACCACAATCTACGAATCAGCCTCAAAGGTAAGAGTAAACGATAAAAAGGGTCTCACTCCTGAAGAAGCCTATGCAGAGCTTAAGGGTGATGCTGAAAAGATAACAGCACAGCTTATCACATTTGAAACAAACTCAAACGGCGAAGTAACACAGATTAACACTGCCACAAGCTCATCAGCAATAAACGAGGATAAGTTTATGATGAATATGCAGGAAGACGGCGTTGTGTATAAGTCAGCGTCAGGCAAGCTTGTAGGTAAGACTATGAGTGTTAATATCACAGAAGACACAGTAGTATTTGATATCCCTGCAGGCAAAACTGATACAGCAGATTTCTCAGTAAGAGATTCTAAATTCTTTGTAAATGACGACTCCTACAACGTGTTGGTATTCGACGTAACAGAGGAGCGTAACGCTAAAGCGGTAATCGTAACAAACGCAACAGGTGCAGCTAACGAAGAGTCATCACTTATCGTGGTAGATAGCATAGCACAGAGCAAAAACGATAACGACGAAGACGTTCAGAAGCTCTACGCATATCAGGACGGCAAAAAGATTGAGCTTATGACAGCTGAATCAGGAATCCTTGTAAAAGGCGAAAAAGACCTTGAGAAGGGTGATATCATTCAGGTTAAGACAAATGCCAACGGCGAGATAGAGTCAATCAAGGTGCTCTTTGATATAAGCACAAAGGATACCGAGGCAGAAACCGCAGTATCCGATAAGATGACCACCTACTATGGTAAGGTAATCAAGAAATTCTCAGGCTCTTTCAATATGCAGGTAAACGGCGGTACAGTTCACAACTTCGCAATAGGCGATGCTGATATCTATACAATCGATACCACAAAATCAAGAAACCAGATTACAGTGGGCGATTCAGGAGATATCCAGAAGTACGATGACCTTAACCCTGAAAAAGTATTCGTAAGAGTATACGACAACATCGTAAAGGAAATAGTCATCGTAAAATAATCTAAAGACAGAAAAAAGTTCATCATCTCCATCAAATAAAAAAGCTCTCTGCTTTCTTGCAGAGAGCTTTTTTGCAATATTAGGTTTTATTAAAACCTATGGTTTTAGCGGTGTTTTTAATAGAATTATGTTGATGCTATTTACTTATCTTTCTCTGGACAAGCTTAACAGTTTCAACAACAGGGATTACAACAAGACCAAGAAGGATTGCTATAATATATTCGTCAAGGCTTACGCTTGAGAAGCCGAAAGCGTTTGCAAGGAAGGGTACCTCGCATACAACTGTGGTTGCAGCTAAAGAGCCGAGCCCTGCAAGCCACAATGTTTTATTGTGAGAGCCGAGGGAGAATATGCTTCCTCTTTGAGATCGCATATTAAAGCTATGGAATATTTCTGCCATACTCATAGTGAGAAACGCCATAGTCATACCGTGTGCGCTGTTAGTAAATTCCCAGTTTCCGGTTTCCATAAAATGACCGATAAAATATGAAACAAGTGTAAGAAGTGTAACTAAAACTCCCTGATATGCAATATCGGCACCCATACCGCCTGAAAAAATACCCGCCTTGGCATCTCGTGGTTTGCGGCGCATAATATTGGGTTCGGCCTTTTCCATACCCAACGCAAGTGCCGGGAAACAGTCGGTAACAAGGTTAATCCACAAAAGATGGACAGGCTTTAAAATGGTAAAGCCAATAAGGGTTGCTGTGAATATAGACAGCACCTCGCTCATATTGGAGCCAAGCAAAAACTGAATAGCTTTACGGATATTATCGTAAATGCGTCTGCCTTCTTCTACTGCGGCTACAATGGTTGCAAAGTTATCGTCTGTAAGCACCATATCGGCAACATTTTTAGTTACGTCTGTACCGGTGATACCCATACCTACACCGATATCCGCATTTTTGATAGACGGTGCATCGTTTACACCGTCGCCTGTCATAGCGGTTACATAGCCCGCATTGCGCCATGCGTTTACAATTCTCGTTTTATGCTCAGGCTGAACACGCGCATAAACGCTGATATTTTTAAATTCTGCACCAAACTCTTCATCGCTCATTTCGTTCAGCTGTGAGCCGGTGATTGCGTATGTGCCCTCTGTAATAATACCAAGCTCTTTTGCAATAGCAACTGCAGTATCAATATGGTCGCCTGTAATCATAATAGGACGTATGCCGGCGCTTCTGCACTCTACAATCGCATCTTTAACCTCAGGACGAACAGGGTCTATCATACCGCAAAGTCCCACAAAGCAAAGCTCACATTCCAGCTCTTCAGCCTCAAAGCTTTGGGGCTGGCTATCCCATTTCCTTTCGGCGCAGGCAAGCACGCGCAACGCCTTGTCTGCCATTTCTTTATTGGCAGAGAGGATTTTTTCTTTGTAATCCGCCGTCATAGGAACGGCAACAC
>JAZNZL010000122.1:0-3864 GCA_045594925.1 Clostridia bacterium | reverse complement strand
GATTCTTTTTCACAATATATATTTGCGCTTATCTCGCAGATTTTATCGCTTTTATCTTTCATTTTGATTATCTCTACTGCTATGCCGTGAGGTATTTCCTGATTAAGCAATCTTAATGCTTTTTCCCTGATTATCTCAGCTACTATCTGCTTTTCGCTCTGGTCGGTAACCATATCGTCAGGATAATACATCGGTCCCGGATTAAGATAATGCTTAATAAACTTTCTAAGCTCTTCTACTCCCTCTCCGCTTTTGGCGCTTATGGGAATAATATCTTCAAATTTACCAAGACTGTCATACTTTTGTATTATCGGCAAAAGAGACGACTTTTCAACTTCGTCAACTTTATTTATAACAAGAACTGCAGGAATATCGCCAATTTTATCTATTATCTCTGATTCTGCCGCAGTTATCCTTTCGCTTGCGTCTGTTACAAGCAATATCAAATCTACATCGGCGATTGTTTCGTCAACAGATTTTATCATATTCTCCCCAAGCTTTGTTTTTGGCTTATGAAATCCAGGGGTATCTAAAAATACCATCTGAGAATCTTCGTCAGTTGCTATGGCAAGTATCTTATTTCTTGTGGTCTGAGGCTTTGATGATATTATTGCAATCTTCTGTCCCGCAAGCTTATTCAAAAGTGTGGATTTACCTACATTTGGTACACCCACTATTCCTACATATCCTGATTTGAAAATATTATTATCCATTATTTTTCTCCTTACGGTGTCCGACTTCCGTATTCTTAAACGGCACTCCAACTACGAAGTAAACTGCCGCTATTATGTATACCGCAAGCACTATCCACAGATACGGTCTTTCAACAAAATAGTTTATTACATAAAGTATCTTTTTAACATCCCAGAAAAGCTCCACCGCTATAATAGCCGCAAGCACCGCAGAAAGCAATACTGCTCCGGCTGCAACATCTTTGGCTATTTTGGCATTCATATTAAATTCTTTTCCGTTAATATCAACAGTGCTCTCTATTGAGGTGTTTATCATTTCGCATATCATAACAAACAATATTGCAAATGCCAGACTCATCATCTCAAACCGGTCAAAGCCATAAAAAAGGCTTACTATAAGCACCGACACTGCCGCCACTATATGAAACCTGAAATTTCGCTGTGTGCTTATACAATACCACAGACCCTGCGCTGCATAAACAAAGCTTTTCAATATATTCATTTTATCGCTCCCAATTACCTTGTAAGATTTATCTTTTCAAGTACTGCTTCTTCCTTTTCTCGCATTACGGCACGTTCGGATTCTTCTTCGTGGTCATAGCCCAAAAGATGCAGCATTGAATGACAAACAAGAAAACCAACCTCTCGTTCGTAGGAATGGCCGTATTCTTCTGCCTGAGTTTTGGCGCGTTCAAGGGAAACTACAATATCACCAAGCACAACCGTACCAAGATAGCTATCGCCAACATTTTCTATAATCTTATTGCCGCCGAAGTCAAGCATCGGAAACGACAGAACATCTGTAGCAGAATCTATCTGACGGAAATCATTATTTATTTCGCGTATCTGCTCATTATCAACAAAAAGCACGCTTATTTCTGTGTTCTTACCGAATTTCTCATACTCCAGCACTGCCTCTGCTACCCTTTGCACAAGTTCCTGAAGCTTATCATCTACCTCAAGCTTGTCCTGCGTGTTTTCAAAAAAAATCTCTGTTCTCATTTATCTGTTCCTCTTTTAACTTTATCGTTTCTTTCTTTTCGTTTTGCATCCCGCTTTTCATAAGCCTTTATAATTGCCTGAACAAGTCTATGACGCACAACATCGCGCTCTGTCAGGTGGCAGAAGGCTATATCCTCTATATTTTTAAGAACGTTCATTACATCCTTAAGTCCTGAAAACTTGCCGTCAGGCAAATCTACCTGTGTAATATCTCCTGTTACCACGGCCTTGGAATTAAAGCCTATTCGCGTTAAAAACATCTTCATCTGCTCAGGGGTGGTATTCTGTGCTTCGTCAAGAATTATAAAGCTATCATCCAATGTTCTTCCGCGCATATAGGCAAGAGGCGCTATTTCTATACTGCCCTTCTCTACAAGCCTATGATATGCCTCCATACCAAAAAAATCATAAAGAGCATCGTACAAGGGCCTTAAATACGGGTCTACCTTTGTTTGCAAATCCCCCGGCAAAAAGCCAAGCTTTTCACCTGCCTCAACGGCTGGTCTTGTAAGGATTATTCTGTTTACCTCTTTATTCTTAAACGCTTTTACCGCCATAGCCACCGCCAGATATGTTTTACCTGTTCCGGCAGGACCGATTCCAAAGGTGACAGTATTTTTCCTGATGGCATCTATATAAGATTTTTGTCCCAGAGTTTTACTTTTAATGGGTTTACCCGACGCGGTTATGGCAACACAATCACTGCCATACAATACAGAATCGTCTATACCCTCTTTAGCCATAGTTATTGCGTAGGTTATATTCTGATCAGTCAAGGCTTCGCCCTTTTCTAAAAGTGTGCGCAAGCTGGAAAACACATGCAGGGCAATTTGCACATTACGTTCATCACCGCTTATCTTCACCAGTGATTCCCGGTTTATGATATCTACGTTAAGCTCACGGCTTATGATATTTATATTCTTATCCAGGTCTCCGAAAATTGCACTTACCTGTTCCGCTGTGTCAAACTCTATTCTTCCTTCCAAAACAGCACCTCCGTTTTTATTCTATTTCTATGGGTACAGCTGTACCGATTTGCTCTACACACTCATACTCTGCTTTTACAGTTATAAAATTTTCATCACTGTAAATCATCTGATACGTTTTATTAACCACAGTCGCATCTTCGCTTATCTGCCCATCAAGCTCGCTGTAAAGCACCCTTACTGCATCGCTTAATGCATCATCCTTGGAAAGCTGCTCCTGATTTTTCTGCAGCTCATAACAATACTGACGTTCAAAAGATATGGGTATTACAAAATTTTCGCCCAGCGCAAGACGATGGATTTTAACATCTTCTTCACTGTATTCATAAGGCAACAGTTTATCTCTATATAATTTTACACGAAAACCAAAAAAATTCATAGTGTTTTTTGAAAAAAAGTTTCCCGTTTTTGAAAAAAATGTTTTTGTTAACGGAAAATCCGCTGTTTTTGTATACCAAGTACGGGCTGTTACCTCTCCGGCAGAATGCAAATAGTGAAGTCCGTCATAGCGGGTCTGTGAAAGTCCACCTATTAAAAGCTCACCTTTTTTTACAACGTCGCCTACCTTTACGGCTTTTTGCCCGTACGTGGCATTGATTTGGGTTATCAGACCGTCCTTTTCTGCAACTATATTACAAGGCTGATTTTTATCTACTATCCCCGGGATGGGAACTTTTTCTTTTACCTGAACTACTGCGCGAGTTCCTTTTATATCTACCCACAGCCAGGAAAGTTCATCTATTTCAAGGAGCATTTTATTCTGCAGAGAGGGAATATCGTTTCCATAGCGAAAAACTCCTTTTTTAAAGCCTGCACTCTCAAGGGCTGTGATTATTCTCTCTGCAGGGACCTTTTCATTCCCCTCTACCTCTACTACCCACACAAAAGAAGTTATATACACAAACAGTGCCACAACTGCTACACCGCTAACAAGAAAGGCTTTCCGTTTTTTATGTCTTTTAATTATAAAGGGTAGTCCGTGTTTTGATATAATCCGCACCTTCGTTCTGCTCTTATATGCAACCGATGGCATACACTTAAACCCTTCCACAGTCATATTAAGATGCAACAGCTCGTCTCCGCGCTTTTTTATATCCCATATACGGATATTTCTGTTCATACATATATTCATAAAGCGCTCCACAAATTTTCCGCAAACACTTACACGCACGAAGCCTTTTACA
>JAZNZL010000121.1:0-3254 GCA_045594925.1 Clostridia bacterium | reverse complement strand
AAGCAAGAAGAGATAAAAGAAGAGCAAACTGGAAGCTCGCTTTGCCGGGTATGGTAAAATGCCCCAAATGCGGTGAGTATAAGTTGCCTCACAGGGTTTGCAAAAATTGCGGAACTTATAATGATAAAGAGGTTTTAAAAGCTGAGTAAGAATCGCAACCAGCCCGATAGGGCTGGTTTTTTGCTTTAATAAAAAGAGAAAAGCGGATTTTCAAAAAATGGTTTGAAAACACCGCTTTTTGTGGTACAATAGAGATGGGTGATAGTCTTGAAATATAAATACGTATTTTTAGATATGGATGGCACTGTAGGAGATACTCAGGAGGGTATATTCAACTGTAATAAAGCCGCCTTTGATAAACTCGGTATAAAGTATGAAGACACTTATGAAAGTCTTCGCAGACTCATAGGTCCTCCGCTTGTGTACGCATATAAGGAGTATTTCGGAGCAACCGAAGAAGAGGCACAGCGCCTTAAGGAGCTGTACCGGGAGCGCTATAGCGTAAAGGGTATATATGAGATGAGCATATACGACGGTATGGAAGAAACCTTGAAAAACCTTAAGGAATCCGGAGCATATCTTGCGGTGGTTTCTGCCAAACCACAGGAGTATATAGATATTATAGTACCTCATTTTGGTCTGGATAAATATATCGATTTTTGTGTTGGTGTTTCAATGACTGAAAGGAGCACGTCAAAAGTGCATCTTATTAAGAAAGCGCTTGAGCATTATAAAATGCCAAATGTGGCAGATGTTGTAATGGTAGGAGACAGAAACTATGACCTGGACAGCGCGTCAGAACTTGGGATAGACGGTATAGGTGTGTCTTATGGCTTTGGTGATGTTCAGGAGCTAAAAGCCTGCAATCCTGTATTTATAGCAGATAACGCGAAACAGATCAGTGAATATATTTTAGGTGAATGAAGGTATGAAGTCAAAAGCAGTTGTAAAAACAGTTGAATATGAATCTATTGCCTATGATGCAGGTATAGAGCCGGGTGATATTATAGATAGTGTTAGCGGTAAAACCTTTGCAGATATTTTGGATTTTAAATATCTCACATCGGATGATTATTATACTGTGTGTGTAACTAAGAAAGACGGCTCTTGCGAAGAGATAGAGATATATAATGATATGTACGAGCAGTTTGGGGTAGAGTTTGAAAACCCGCTTATAGATGAGCCTATGCGTTGCAGAAATAAGTGTATATTCTGCTTTATGGATCAGCTTCCACCCAATGTACGTAAGACTATGGTTTTTAAAGATGATGATGTTCGTCTGTCTTTTCTTCAGGGTAATTATGTAACCCTGACCAATCTTTCCGAAAAGGATATAGACCGCATTATAAATCTTAAAATAAGCCCGATAAACGTAAGTGTCCACGCAACTGATGGACAAGTACGTAAAATGATGCTCAATAATAAAAATGCCGACAAAGTGATGGAAATTATGGGCAGATTTGCGCAAGCGGGGATAGTTATGAATGCACAGATAGTGCTTTGCCCCGGCGTGAACGATGGTGAGATTTTAAAGAAATCCATTGAGGACTTGTCAAAGCTTATGCCGTCGCTTCATAGCGTGTCTGTAGTTCCGGTAGGGCTTTCAAAACATAGGAAAGGCTTGTATGAACTCACACCGGTTACAAAGGAAATAGCGGCAGATGTTATAGATATAGTGGAACAATATGCATTCGGGCTTCTGGCTGAATTTGGAACAAGGGTTGTGTATGCGGCAGATGAATTTTATATCACAGCCGGCAGAGATATTCCACCGTTTGAAGCTTATGAGGATTTCCCCCAGATAGAAAATGGCGTTGGAATGTTAGCTCAGCTAAAATATGAGGTAGAGCAGGCACTTGACGATGAATATACAATGGGTAAAGATAAAAAATATCTTGTAACCGGAGTTATATCATATGAGTATATGTGCGGATTTGCAGATAAAATAAAATCCAAATATCCTGAAGTTGATATAGAAGTGATAAAGATAAATAATAACTTCTTTGGTGACAGAATCACCGTCACAGGGCTTGTCTGCGGAGGGGATATCATAGAGCAACTTAAGGGAAAAGCATTGAATGGCACGTTGCTTTTGGCGCGTAATATGTTTAAAGATGACTGTATGATGTTTTTAGATGATACCACTTTAGAAGATGTAGAAAATGCCCTTGATGTAAAAATCAAGGTAATAGAAAATAACGGATGGGATTATGTGCGCAACATAATTGAATAGATGTAGCCGAAAGGGAAGATAATATGCGAAAACCTGTATTTGCCATAGTAGGCAGACCGAATGTGGGTAAGTCCACATTGTTTAATAAAATAATCGGTAAAAGAATATCTATTGTAGAGGATACTCCTGGCGTTACGAGAGATAGAATCTACGCCGAGGGAGAATGGCTTAATAAAAAGTTTATTCTTATAGATACCGGCGGTATTGAGCCGAGAAATGATGATATCATATTAAAGCAGATGAAACGTCAGGCAGACCTTGCTGTGGAAATGGCTGATGCTATTGTGTTTATGGTTGATATTCACGACGGTCTCACCGCAGCGGATAAAGATGTAGCTTCAATGCTTATGCGTTCAAATAAACCTGTGGTGCTCGTGTGTAATAAGGTAGACCACGCCGGCGAGCCGCCGATGGCGTATTATGAGTTTTTTAATCTTGGTCTTGACGAGCCCATGGCAATATCTTCAACACACGGACTCGGTGTAGGCGATTTGCTTGATAAGCTGTTTGAGTATGTTGATTTTGAGGTTGATAACAGCGAGGAAGATGACACAATTAAGGTAGCTGTTATAGGCAAACCTAATGTTGGAAAATCGTCTTTGATAAACAGAATTTTAGGCGAAGAGCGTGTTATAGTAAGTGATGTTGCCGGAACCACCCGTGACGCTATAGACACAAAATACGAGTATAACGGTCAGAAATATACGTTTATAGATACAGCCGGAATGCGCAAACGCGGAAAAATAGACGAAAATATTGAACATTACAGCGTTGTTCGTTCACTTGCGGCAGTTGATAGATGCGATGTTGTCTTGATTTTGATAGATGCCAGAGAGGGCGTAACAGAGCAGGATACAAAGATAGCGGGCTATGCACATAATCAGGGTAAGGCAGCTATTGTTGTGGTAAACAAGTGGGATCTTGTTGAAAAAGAAACTATGACAATGGAGAACTACCGTAAATCAGTTCTTAATAATCTTTCGTATATGCTTTATGCACCTGTTGCATTCATATCAGCGCT
>JAZNZL010000120.1:0-8833 GCA_045594925.1 Clostridia bacterium | reverse complement strand
TAACCACACCAATCCTTATGCTTTTGATAGAGGGGGATTTCCCTATAGATTCCATAACAGTAATGATACAAAAAGAGGTTGCCGACAGACTGTCAGCAACCCCCGGCGGAAAAGATTACGGAGCTATAACACTGTCTGTGCAGTACAGATGCGTATGCACACCCGTTGCCATAGCGCCACCTTCGTCGTTTATGCCGCCGCCTAAGGTTACTTCTGAAGTAATACGCCTTGATATGAGAGATAAACCTCAGGTAACGGTAAGTGATGAAAAAATGTTGTTTAAGGTGATTAAGGCAGCTTTTGCACAGAGACGAAAAACTCTGCTTAATACACTGTCCAACAGTAATGCTTTCTCTATGGATAAGGAGCAGCTTTCAGCTATGCTTGAAAGCCTTGGCATAGACCCTCGCCGCAGAGGAGAAACCCTGAGTATAGAGGAGTATGCCGCTATAAGTGAAAATATAAAATAAAAAGAGCCTTTCGGCTCTTTTTGTTTTACTATTATTATACAATTTTTTCTTCTTCCACTATGTGCGTAACAGTTGTATCTAAATCAAGATAATATGTGCCTTCGTATATACCGCCTTCAGATGGAACAGCAAGATTCATTACACGTCTTCCCTCAAAGTATAGCCGTCTTCCTTCAATTCTCGGGTTGGCTATAGAGCTGTTTCCCCAGGCACCGTGCATACGGAAAGGCGATAACACCTCGTTTATGCTGTATGACTTGCCGTCATCGCCAAAGTACATCCACGTAGTAGAAGAACCGTGAGGGAGTCCGCCCATCCTGCGGCTTACTATATCAAAATTCTCGCCTCGGTAAAACTCTTCTGTAAGACCGAATGTTCCTTCGTATTGGTGCCTTTTCCCGTTGTAGGATATAAACCATTCTATCTGCTCTTTTTTTGATATAACCGGCGCATCTTCTATTTCATATATGCGCTTTACTCCGTCCCAGGAAGATGTAAGTCCGTTGGGATATCCCGCTTCACCTTGATCCGACAGGTTGTTGCCGTCCCGGTAATGAGCTATAGCGCTTGAGTTTACATACATCTTGCCGTTTGCCGCAAAAGTATCGTTTTTTGATACTGTTTTTCCGTTTATTATAACCATAATGTCTGTGTCTTCAGTTCTTTTAACATCACATTTTTCAGGCATAATTTCCGATGGAGTTCCTACTTTGTTTACAAAGAGGGTACGAACACTGTCAACGTATGTAACAGCGTAGCCGTATTCTGTAAAGTCGTCAGCAGCAATATACATAGCATTGTTTACCGCACAAGATGGAATTTCCTTGCCGTGTAGAGTAACCTTAATGTTCGTAGGCTGTGAGCTCATCCCTGATGGCGCAGCGTAAACTGAGCCTGCTGATAATATAACGCATATTAAAAGTGCCAGTAATCTTTTCATATTAAGCGCCTCCTTTGCGATATCAATTTATAATAAATGATGTTAAAAGTCAATGGAAAGCACAGCAAATGTTACAGTAATGTCAAAAAAATTTACAAATATTACACTAATATTAAAACGTAAAAAAACCCTTTATTTTTTTTATAATGTGTGGTAAAATAAATACAAGGAATTTTCAAGCAGATACTAACGCATCTGCTTGACTTTTAAAGATAACTTTTGAGGTGCACAGATGTTTGACAAATTGTCTTTTTTAGAAGAGAGATTTGCCGATTTGGAGAGAAAAATCAGCGATTCGGAGATAATAGCGGATCAGGAGCAGTGGCGTAAGCTGTGTAAGGAGCATTCGGATATTTCTCCCATCGTGGGCAAGTATAGAGAGTATAATAAGCTAAAGACCGATATAGATGAAGCCAATGAGCTTCTTTTGGGTGATGTGGATAAAGATTTCAGGGAGCTTATAGAGGCAGACCTTGAAGTTTGCCGTGAAAAGATTGCGGCTGTTCAGGAAGAGCTTAAAATATTGCTTTTGCCTAAAGACCCTAACGATAGTAAAAACGTTATCGTAGAAATCCGCGGCGGAGCCGGCGGTGATGAAGCGGCACTTTTTGCGGGAGTGCTTTTCAGGATGTACTCGATGTATGCCGAAGCAAATTGCTGGAGTGTAGAAATACTTTCTTCAAACGAAACCGAGCTGGGCGGATATAAAGAGATATCCTTTTCAATAAACGGCGCCGGAGCGTATAGTAAGCTTAAGTTTGAAAGCGGCGTGCATAGAGTTCAGCGAATCCCTTCAACAGAGTCAGGTGGCAGAATTCACACATCAACAGTAACAGTGGCAGTTCTCCCCGAGGTAGAGGATGTGGAGGTTGAGATAAACGCCAATGATTTGCGTATAGATGTGTTCCGCGCAGGCGGCCCCGGCGGACAGTGCGTAAATACTACCGACTCGGCTGTAAGAATCACACATATTCCTACCGGTATAGTGGTGTCTTGTCAGGATGAAAAGTCACAGCATAAAAATAAAGATAAAGCTATGAAAATTCTCCGTTCAAGAATATATGATAAAGCTTTGCAGGAGCATAATGACGCCATATCTGCAGAGCGAAAGAGTCAGGTGGGCACTGGTGACCGTTCGGAACGAATCCGTACCTATAACTACCCGCAGGGTAGGATAACAGACCATAGAATTTCACTCACTCTTCATAGACTTGACGCGGTTTTAAATGGTGATTTAACAGAAATAATAGACGCTCTTATAACAACAGACCAGAGCGAAAAGCTTAAAATGAGTGAGAATAATTAAGGAAGTTGGTTATGACAAAGATCATTACTGCTGATAATATTGACGAAGCTGCTCAGTGTATACGAAATGGCGGGTTAGTGGTTTTCCCGACGGAAACAGTTTACGGGCTTGGTGCAGATGCACTCAATGACGAAGCTGTCAGTGCCATATTTGCCGCAAAGGGCAGACCGGCGGATAATCCGCTTATAGTACATATAGCAGATAAAAAAGATATTTATAAGCTTGCATCGTGTGTAAGCCAAACAGCTAAAATGCTGATAGAAGCCTTTTTTCCCGGCTCTCTTACGTTGATAGTTAAAAAGTCGGATATAATAGGCGGAGTGGTAACGGCGGGGCTTGATACTGTGGCTGTAAGAATGCCATCAAACCCAATCGCCAATGAGCTTATAAGGAAAAGCGGTTGCTTTATAGCTGCTCCTTCGGCAAATCTTTCAGGCAGTCCCAGTCCGACGGTTGTGCGTCATGTTGTAGAGGATATGAACGGCAGAGTAGATTATATCATAGACGGCGGCAGCAGTGAGATAGGCCTTGAGTCTACAGTTGTAGATGTAAGCGGAGATGTGGCAGAGATATTGAGGCCGGGTAAAATAACCTATGAACAGCTTAAAGAGCTTGTTCCTGATATAAGACTTGGCAGCGGTATACTGGAAGAAACAGATAAACCAAAAAGTCCCGGTATGAAATATAAGCATTATTCACCAAAGGCAGATGTAACTGTCGTATGTGGCAAAAAAGATAATGTGCGCAGGTATATAACAGAAAAAATCAATGCAGAGTCAGATTGCGGCGTGCTTACATATAAAGGCGGAAGCTATGATGGCGCGTTTGTAATAGATGCCGGCAATAATATGGAAGAGTACGGAGTAAGCCTTTTTTATAATTTAAGATTGTTTGATGAAAATGGAGTACATACTGTATATGCTGAATTCGCTGATGAAGGCGGTGTGGGTCTGGCTGTAAAGAACAGATTGTTTAAATCAGCGGGATATAAAGTTGTGTATGCAGATAATGTGTAACTTGAAATTAGAAAGGTATCGGATATTGATATGAACGTTATGTTTGTATGCACCGGAAACACGTGCAGAAGTCCTATGGCGAAGGGCTTGCTTGAAAAAGAGGTTGAAGAAAGCGATAGCCTGATAAACGTTGATTCAGCGGGCTTGAGCGTGTATGTTCCGGCAGAGGCAACAGAAAATGCTGTGCTTGTAATGGATGAGCTGGGTATAGATATCTCAGACCATAAATCATGTCAGATAACAAAAGAGAGTGTTATATGGGCAGACCTTGTGCTTGCTATGACATCAGGCCATAGAAATATACTTATAGACCTGTATCCTGAGGCAAGTGATAAAATCTACACTATCTCTGAATATGCATACGGCACAGAAGAAGATGTTGCAGACCCCTTTGGCGGAGATGCAGAGGAATACAGACAATGTGCTTTGCAGATAAAAGATGCTGTAAATGCGGTGTATTCAAAAATCAAAGAATCAGGGAAAGCATAATGATAACAGATACTTTAAAAGAGCAGTATATCGACAGTATAGATGAAATCAACAGACTTTCTTTCAACGATGGCTGGAGCCGAAACCTTATAGAGCAGGACATGGTAAATCCCAATAGCTACTATGTTGTAGCGGTAGATAATGGTAAGGCTGTGGCTTATGGTGGTATAACAGTTATAGCAGGTGAGGCTAATGTGACCAATATAGCCACACATCCCGAAAGACGCAGAGAGGGTATAGGCTCTTGCTTGCTGGACAAGCTTATAGAATATTGTAAAGATAATAACCTTTTGCTTATCACGTTAGAGGTTCGCAAAAGTAATATACCGGCGATTTCGCTGTATAGTGGTAAAGGTTTTTCTGTAGAAGGAGAACGAAAAAGGTATTATAGTGATACTGGCGAAGACGCATTGATAATGACATTGAGGTTTTAAGGTGGTGATATTTTGTCACTTATATTGGGGATAGAGAGCTCCTGCGATGAAACAGCTGCAGCAGTGGTGAAAGATGGCCGTGAGATTTTGTCAAATGTAATCTCTACCCAGATAGAAATACATAAGAAATTCGGCGGAGTAGTACCTGAAATAGCATCAAGGAAGCACCTTGAAGCTATAAATGCTGTTATAGCAGAAGCAGTTGAAAAAGCAGGTATTTGTCTATCGGATATAGACGCCGTAGGTGTAACCTATGCACCGGGTCTTGTGGGAGCACTGCTTGTAGGCGTTTCGGCAGCAAAGGCACTTGCACTTGCACTTGATAAGCCGCTTGTTCCGGTTCATCATATAAGGGGGCATATATGCGCTAACTTTATAGAGCATAAGCAGCTTGAACCACCCTTTGTGTGCCTTGTGGCGTCAGGTGGCCATAGCCATATAATAAAGGTTAACGACTATACTGATTTTGAGGTTTTGGGAAGAACCAGAGATGATGCTGCCGGAGAGGCTTTTGATAAGGTGGCAAGGATTTTGGGGCTTCCGTATCCGGGTGGACCTGAAATCGATAAATGCGCTAAGAACGGCGACGAAGATTTTGTTAAGTTTAAAAAAGTTTCTTTTGGCGACGGAAATTATGATTTCAGCTTCAGCGGAATAAAAACCGGTGTTCTCAATTATGTAAATAACGCCCGCCAACGAGGCGAAGAGTTTAAAACCGAAGACGTAGCCGCAAGCTTTCAGAAAAGCGTGGTAGAGGTGCTTTGTGACAGACTTTTCGAAGCAGCAGATAAGTACGGTATTAAAAAAATTGCCCTTGCAGGCGGTGTGGCAGCAAATTCAAGACTGCGAAAAGAAATAGAAAGCCGAAGTAATGGTTATGATGTATATTTTCCGTCGCTGGGTTTTTGCACAGATAACGCCGCTATGATAGCCTCAAGTGCGTATTATGAATTTAAGCAAGGACATCTTGCGGATATGAGTCTAAATGCAATTCCATATTTGGAAATTGATAAGGCATATAATAAGGAGGAGAAATGAATGAAAAAATTTAAAGCTTTACTTGCATCAGCGCTTGCCGTAACGGTTGCTTGCACATCGTTTGTAACCGTAATGGCAAAAGGATTTAAGGATGTACCGGAGAGTAAGTATTCCTGGTGCGCAGCAGAAATCTCAACTATGGCGGATGACGGAATAATCAGCGGTTATACAGACGGCACATTTAAGCCTGAAAACACAGTAACAAAGCTTGAAGCACTTGCACTTGTGGCACGTGTTTTGGGAAGCAGAGAAGAAGTAAATGCACCTTTGGTGGATAAAGCAAAAGAGTTGTATGAAGAAAAACTTGAAGATTATGACTTGTCCTTTGGAACAGATGAAATAAGCTATTTGCTTTTGAAAGAGATAATCTTTGAAGAAGAGCTTGATGATTACCTTGGTGATGGTTCAGCAGAAGAAGGTATGAAGCGTTATGAGATAGCAGTGCTTCTTACAAAAGCAATGGGCGCAGAAGCAGAGGTAAAAGAAAAGGTTACAGCGGTTTTGGATTATTCCGATACACTCCAGATTCCAGCAAACGCAAGAAAGTATGTTGAATATGTAACAAGCGTAGGACTTATGCAGGGTATGGATAAGGAAGCGAATACCTTTGTTCCACTTAATGATGTTACCAGAGCGCAGGCAGCGCTTGTGCTTTATAAGCTGCGTGACCTTACAGATTATACCACCTTCAGCGGAATAGTTGCATCATACGATAAAGCATCCAGAACAATCCGTATTAAGCTTGCAGATGATGAGAATAAAGCATATACAGTGCTTCCTGATTCTGTTACACTCCGTTGTGACGGTGAAGCTGTAGAGCCTGATGATATCACAGTAGGCTGGGAAGCAGTTGTTACCACACAGGACGATATGCTTGCAATAGTAGATTTCCTTTCAGCACAGAGTGATGGTATGGTAGCAGGTAAGCTTGTTTCAGTTGTGAGAGCCTCCGGCACTACTACAATTAAAGTAGAAAAGATCACAGCACTTGAATCAGAAACAGTATCCTATAAGGTTTCCGATGATGTAGTTGTTACATATAACGGAAAAACAGGCACAGTAGCAAGCCTTAAAACCGGCGATTATGTAACTCTTACAATAAAGAATAATAAGATAACCATTATAAATGGTGAAACAAGCACCAGAACAGTAAAAGGAACAGTTACAGCTATAGATTTGGATAATGGTGTTACTATGAAGGTAATGGTTGATGGTTATGAAAATAGCTATGTAGTAGACACTAATGTAAAAGTAGCAAAGAATAATAAATCTGCAAAGATGGCAGATATGCTTGTTGGAGATAAGGTAACCCTTAAGCTTGAGTATAATATTATAACAAATATTGAAGCCACCAGTACAAGCACATCAGATACGGGAATAATTCTTGGAGTAAATATTTCTTCAACACCCACACTTAAGATAAAAATCGGCAGTAACGTAGCCGAATACCCCATAGCCCGTGATGCACAGATTATGCTTGATGGTAAAGCAGGAACCATATATGATTTGCGCCTTAACTCTAATGCTACAATCACAATGGAGAGCGATAGCATAGTTAAGATAGTCACAACACCGATAGAAGAAATAACCGAAGTAAAAGGTGTGGTTGTAGGCGTAAATGTATCTTATAACCTTATTCAGGTCAAATACACAGATGAAGTATCGTATACAGAGAATGTAGAGCAGGTATTTGTAAAGAGCGGAGCAAAAATCATATCCATTTCTTCTTCAACAGATAAAAAGCTTAAAGATGTTGAGGTGGGTCAGACGGTAACAGCAATGGGTTCACGTTCGTCAGGCGTGTTTGAGGCAACAACTGTTGTAATAATGAACTGATAAATAAAATGATAAAAGCGAGCTCTTTTGAAGAGCTCGCTTTTTAACTTTATCTGCGTTTAATATGGCGAATAAAGGATAAAATAATAAAAACACGGATAAAGGAGAAGAAATAAAATGAAAGATGATAAACGTAAGGTAGTGTTGATAGGAACAGGCTTTGTAGGTATGAGCTATGCGTATGCAATGCTTAATCAGAATGCCTGTGATGAGCTTGTCCTTATAGATAAAAACGAGAAAAAAGCAGTAGGCGAGGCTATGGATTTAAATCACGGACTTGCTTTTTCAGGCTCTAATATGAAGATATATGCAGGTGGCTATAGCGATTGTGCCGATGCAGATATTGTAGTTATCAGCGCAGGAGTGGCGCAGAAGCCAGGCGAATCCCGCACAGACCTTTTGCAACGAAACACAGAGGTTTTTAAATCCATAGTATCTCCGGTGGTGGAGTCGGGGTTTAAGGGTATATTTTTAATAGCAACCAATCCGGTGGATATAATGACTCGTATTACCTGTGAGCTTTCGGGCTTTGACAGCTCACGTGTGTTTGGCACCGGTACCACCCTTGATACCGCCAGATTACGCTATTTGCTGGGTGATTATTTCAGCATAGACCCCCGTAATGTTCACGCATACGTAATGGGCGAGCACGGCGATAGTGAATTTGTTCCCTGGTCGCAGGCGATGGTCACGACAAAGCCTGTTTTAGAGATTTGTGAGCAGTCAAACGGTAAATATAGCCGTGATGAAATGGAAGCATTGAGTGTGCAGGTGAGAGACGCTGCACAGAAAATAATAGAGGCAAAGCAGGCGACTTATTATGGAATAGGTATGTCAATGGCGCGTATAACCAAGGCGGTGTTCGGTAATGAAAACAGTGTGCTTACAGTGTCTGCAAAGCTAAATGGCGAATACGGACAAAAGGATGTATATATAGGTGTGCCTGCTGTTGTAAACAGAAACGGAATCAGGGAGGTAGTAAGACTGCCCTTGTCTAAGGCAGAGCTTAACAGGTTCTCTGACTCCTGCGATAAGCTTGCGGGCTTTTATAACGAACTTAATTTGTGATAAGGTGATTTCATGCTTAAGATTAAAGAGGCTATAGTGGTAGAGGGCACCTATGATAAAATAAAACTTGATCAGCTTGTGGATGCCACAGTAATTACGACCAATGGCTTTCGTATTTATAAAGATAAGAAAAAGATTGATATGATTCGCCGGTATGCACAAGAGGCCGGTATAATAATATTTACCGATAGTGACCGTGCAGGATTTCAAATACGAAATTACGTAAAAAATCTGGT
>JAZNZL010000119.1:0-10179 GCA_045594925.1 Clostridia bacterium | reverse complement strand
GAGAAGCTTACAGGAGCGATGAGATATTGCGCTGCCGAGACAGGATTGATTGAAAAAACAGGTAAGACTACCGATACGGAAGACGGGAGGGCGTAGGCCATCAGCAGATTATTGATTGTAGCAGTTCGCTTTTATCAGAGGGCGTTGTCGCCATATAAGAAAAGCTGCTGCAGATATACGCCGACCTGCTCACAGTATGCTATAGAAGCAATCGAGAAATATGGTGCATTAAAAGGAACATATCTTGCACTGAGAAGAATTATGCGATGTCACCCCTGGGGAGGAAGCGGATACGATCCGCTAAAATAAGGAGGACTAATAAAGATGTTCCGAGTTTTGATAACAATTCCGTTAGGATATATTTTGGGATTTATTTATAAGTTTGTAAATAGCTACGGCTGGGCGCTTATACTGTTTACAGTAGCAGTAAAGCTTTTGCTTTTGCCGCTTAGCTTAAAGCAGCAGCGGTCCACAACCAAGATGCAACTCGTTCAGCCAAAGCTTGTGGAACTGCAGAAGAAGTATGAAAATGATAAAAATAAGCTGTCAGAGGAAACGATGAAGCTTTATAAGGAGTATAATATATCTCCTATGGGCGGATGCTTGCCTATGCTTATACAGCTTCCCATACTTTTCGGACTTTACAGAGTAATCTATCAGCCTGTTACCTATATGCTTCATTATAGCGCTGATGCAGTAAACAGTCTTATGACAGAGCTTGGCCTTGCTAAATCGCCACAGGTAGAGATAGCCATAGCAAAAGCGAAAGAGCTGCTGAATTTTGATTTTATAGGTCTTGACTTGTCAGCCACACCGAATTTCACACAGCTTAACTGGCTTTGGCTGATTCCGATTGTAGCCGGTGTAACTACATTTTTCACAAGTAAGGTTACAGAATGGATAAATAAATCAAATAAAAAAGAAGAAAAAGAAGAAGTTAAGCCAACCCGTGTGCTTAATCCTGAGCAAAAGCCCGCCGGAAGCACCGAAAGCACAATGAAAACCATGACATATATGATGCCACTTATGACAACCTGGATTGCGTTTTCGTTTCCTGCTGCGCTTGGTCTTTACTGGACAATCAGTAATGTGTGTTCGCTGATTCAGACCTTGCTTCTTAACGGATATTATTCAAAAAAGCTTAAGACAGAGTTTGCTGATTTGGAAGAGCGAAAGGCAGCAGAGGCAGAGAAGAAAAGACAGAGACGAAAGAGGGGATAATAAATGAATTCAGTAGAAATGTCAGGAAAAACAGTTGATATGGCGATAAAAGCAGCATTGGAAGAGCTTGGCGCAGAAATCGACGATGTAAAAATAGAGATTTTGGAAGCTCCGTCAAAGGGAATCTTCGGACTTGGTGGTAAGCTTGCTAAGGTGAAGGTAACAATATCTGATGGCGAGGACGAAGAAATCAAGATAGAAGAGAGTAAGATAGAAAAAGCAGCTCCGGTAAAGACACCTGCTCCTAAAAAAGAAACAGAGTGCACCGCAAAGGACGTAGATGATACTGTAGAGTTTTTGAACGGACTTTTCAAGCTTGCAGATATTGATGTTGAAGCATCAGGCAAGATAGAGTCTTTTGAAGATGGCGATGCTGTAAGCATTAACATCGAAGGAAACAATACCGGTCTTGTAATCGGTAAAAGAGGGGAAACAATCACAGCACTTCAGCATCTTGCATCACTTGCACTTGCTAAGAAAAATGATAAAGCGCCCAAGGTGTATCTTGATAGCGAGAACTATCGTGAAAAGCGTATTGAAGCGCTTAAAGCACTTAGTAACAGAGTGGCAAATAATGTAATCAAATCACGCCGCAGCTTCACATTTGAACCGATGACAGCTTATGAAAGACGCGTAATTCATGCGACGCTGCAGAGTAATGATAAGGTTACCACATATTCAATAGGACAGGGTATCCATCGCAAGGTAGTAGTAGCACTTAAAAAATAATAAAAATAATGCTTGCAAAAGGGAAAAACCTGTGTTATAATATCAAAGGTTATAAATGATAACGTGAATTAACTCTGATGAAAGAGGTGAACAATATATGAAAGAAGGATTACATCCCGAATACAAAGTTGCTACTGTAAAGTGTGCGTGTGGCGAGGTGTTTGAAACAAGATCTACAAGAGAGAATATCAATGTTGAAATTTGTTCAAAGTGCCATCCGTTCTATACAGGTAAGCAGAAGCTTGTTGATACAGGTGGTAGAGTAGAAAAATTCAGAAAGAAATTCGGCATGGACAAATAATTTTGTTGTGTCAGGAGCCTCCATTTATAACTTGTGGGGGCTTTTTAATTTGTAAAATCATCATAGAAAAGGGAAAATATATGCAGAAGAGAGAGAACTTAAGAAACGTAGCTATAATAGCCCACGTAGACCACGGAAAAACCACATTGGTAGATGCACTTTTGAAGCAGAGCAGTGTGTTCAGGGAGAATCAGCAGGTAGCAGAGCGTGTTATGGATAGTAATGATCTGGAGCGTGAAAGAGGTATTACTATTCTGTCAAAGACCACATCACTTGTTCATAATGGTATAAGAATAAATATAGTAGATACACCCGGACACGCAGATTTTGGCGGAGAGGTAGAGCGCGTGCTTAAGATGGTAGACGGCGTGCTTATTTTGGTAGATGCATTTGAGGGCTGTATGCCTCAGACCAGATTTGTTCTTAAAAAAGCGCTTGCACTTGGGCTTAAGCCGATAATAGTTGTAAATAAGATAGACCGCCCCAACGCTCGTCCCTATGAGGTAGTAGATGAAGTACTGGAGCTGTTTTTAGAGCTTGAAGCCACAGATGAGCAGTTTAACGCACCAGTAGTGTATGCTTCCGGACGTGACGGCTATGCTTCGCTTTCGCCTGAAAATAACGACGGAACAATAAACCCCGTATTTGATGCAATCATAGAGCATGTACCTTGTCCTGTTGGAGATAGTGATGCACCGGTGCAGATACTTATATCAAATATAGACCACGATGAATACGTAGGCTCAATGGCTATCGGCAGAGTGGAGCGTGGTACTGTAAAAGCAGGACAGCAGGCGGTTATTTGCCGTAAAGACGGAACAACGTCAAATATAAGAATAACCAAAATGCTTCAGTATGACGGCCTTAAAAGGATAGAAGCAGAGGAAGCCACTGTAGGCGATATTATCACTCTGGCAGGCGTTTCCGATATAAATATAGGCGAAACTGTTTGTGATGTAGCTTGTCCTGAGCCGCTTCCTTTTGTTGATATAGACGAGCCCACCGTTTCTATGAATTTCCTTGTAAATAATTCACCCTTTGCCGGTAAAGAGGGTAAGTTTGTTACATCCCGTCATTTGAGAGACAGACTTTTCAAAGAAATGGCAACCAATGTAAGCTTAAAGGTTGAAGAAACCGATTCAGCTGATTGCTTTAAGGTGTCGGGCAGAGGAGAGCTTCATCTTTCAATTTTGATTGAAACAATGCGCCGCGAGGGCTATGAATTTCAGGTTTCCAAGCCGGAGGTTATCAATAAAGTTATAGACGGAAAGGTTATGGAACCTATGGAGCTTTTGTACGTGGATGTCCCTGAAGAGTATGTGGGCACAGTCATAGATAAGCTCAGTAATCGTAAAGCACTTATGATAAATATGGCAGCAGACCCTGCCGGCGGATATACAAGAATAGAGTTTAATATTCCATCAAGGAGTCTTATCGGATACCGTTCAGAGCTTATGACTGATACTCACGGTAACGGTATAATGAACCACGTTCTTGATGGCTATGAAGAGTATAAAGGTGATATAGTATCACGTTCCAGAGGTTCGCTTATAGCCTTTGAAGACGGGGAAACTATTGTTTACGGACTTTTCAACGCACAGGAGAGGGGTAATCTTTTCCTTGGTGCAGGCGAAAAGGTGTACGCGGGAATGGTAGTTGGCGAGAACGCCAAATCAGGCGATATAGAGGTAAACGTATGTAAGAAAAAGCACGTAACCAATACCCGTGCAGCAGGCTCTGATGATGCACTTAAACTTGTGCCGCCAATACAGATGTCACTTGAAAACTGTATAGAATTTTTAGCTGATGATGAGCTACTTGAGGTAACTCCGGATAGCCTTCGAATCAGGAAAAAGATTCTTGATAAATCACTTCGTATGAAAGCCAACAGTAAAAAATAGGGAGTGTTAATATGGTACACTTGGGAAATAGCTGGGATAGTATTCTTCAGGAAGAATTTACTAAAGAATACTACCATAAGTTGCGTGATTTTTTAAAGCAGGAATATTCAACTCAAAGGATTTTTCCTGATATGTACGATATTTTTAATGCTTTTAAGTATACAGATTATAGTGATGTTAAAGCTGTAATTCTTGGACAGGACCCATACCACGAACCGGGACAGGCTCATGGTATGGCGTTTTCCGTAAAGCCGGGAGTAGATATACCACCGTCTTTGCAGAATATGTATAAAGAATTGCAGATGTCACTTGGCTGTTATATTCCAAATAACGGTTATCTTGTGAAATGGGCACATCAGGGAGTGCTGCTTTTGAATACCACACTGACCGTCAGATGCGGACAGGCAAATTCTCATAGTCAGGCAGGGTGGCAGATATTTACTGATAATGTTATCCGTAAATTAAACGAGAGAGAAGACCCCATAGTGTTTATGCTGTGGGGAGCCAATGCCCGCAGGAAAACGGAGCTGATAGATAAAACACGTCACTATATTCTGGAGGCGCCTCATCCAAGTCCGCTGTCGGCATATAGAGGATTTTTCGGGTGTAATCACTTTGCGCAAGCAAATAAAATCCTTGCGGATATGGGCAAGCAACCGATAGATTGGCAAATAGAAAATATTTAACAGGCAGATATTATCTGCTTGTTTTTTTTAAACAAAAATATGCGTAAAAATTTGTGCACTTTTTTTCTTTTGCTTTGTTGAATAAGTTGCAGGGATGTTGTATAATGTAAAGTGATTAAGAATGTTTATATACAGTATAAAGAAAGGTGGTAACACAATGCTAAAAAGATTTAAGGCAATTACACTTGTGGTAGTGTTTGTATGTGTGGCTATGTCAGCAGTATGTGTATTTGCTGATCCGGCAGACAGCACAACACCCTACGTGTATACACAGCCTGACGGAACAACTGTAGAGATATATAACTACGGTGATGAATGGTATCATTTCAAGGGTGACTCTGATGGTTACCTTTTAGAAAAGGATGAGGACGGTTACTTTAATTATGTAACAGTAAGCGCGGATTCAGCGGTTGACCCTGCATCCAATGCCGGCTCAACTCGTCCTGCAAATGCGGTAAGAGGTTTTGACCTTGCTCCCGACCCTTCTGAGATTTATAGAGGCGATGAATCTCCCGTTGAAGAGGAAGAATCATCCTCGCCTGATGCGTCTGTCGTTTTGTCAACAGACAGCACTGTTTCTAATGTTACATATCCCAAAAAGGCAGTTTCTTTTGCAAAGCCTACTTATGGTGACAGAAAGCTTATGGTTATAGTTGTTGACTTTAACGATATAGCAACAGACCTTTCAGTGCATACACCACAGTCGATGGCAGACCATTTCTTCTCTACAGAAGAAGGTAAAGTTTCTGTTTCAAATTACTATCTGGACCAGTCAGGCGGACGTTTCACCTACGTTCCCGCATTTAAGATGTCAGAGGTTGCAACGTCAGCAGCCGATGGCAAAGCTATTACAGATACAGACCTCACTGATGGCATCGGTGTTATTGCTGATGGATTTATGAAAATTAAGGTAGATGTGAACCATCCTAACAACGGACTTAATGAAAATTTCATAGAGCCCTCAATGACATTGCTTGACGAATATATAGATTTTTCACAGTTTGATACTGATGGAAATGGTCGTATAGCACCAAAGGAGCTTACTGTTTTCTTCTGGGCATCAGGCTATAATGTTTCTTGTGGTTTAGGTGCTAGTGACGACACTGTAAAAAGCTTTTGGGCACATTGTTCTTCAAAAAAACTAACTTACGACAACACCAAAATATTTTATTATAAAGAAGAGCCTTATTCATCCGCAGGCGTTATGTATGATGAGAATCAGATTTTACTCCACGGAACAATAGTACATGAGCTGGGACATACACTTGACCTTCCTGACTACTATGATACTCCTGAATATGGATACATAAATATTATGAGTCTTATGGGCGCCGGCAGTAAAGGCAGACTTTCGACAACCGGTAAAATGGGCGAACTGCCCGCAAGCTTTGATGCCTGGACAATTCTTCATCTGGGCTGGTATTCGGATGATGACCTTTTAATTCTTGATGCTGATGATAAGGGAACATACGGAGTAGTATCACGCTATTCCGAACAGAAGTCCGACCCGTCTAAGGGAATATACAGATATATAAAGGTAAATACGTCAGCTGATTCAAAAGAGTATTATATCATAGAGAACCGTCTTTTCAAGGGCTATGACCGTGCTATTCAGTTCTATCCGCCTTATGTGCAGGAAGAGGGTATAGCGGTATGGAGAATAGATGAGTCAAAGTTTAATTCAACTCATCCTATTTATTTAAGCCCCAATAAGGCCCTTGCCTGCGGACTTAGGTTTATGGCAAACGGAATGACCATCACCGGTGCTAATTCCAGTAACAATCTCACTATAAAATCCTTTAATTCACTTTATAATACTAAATATCCGCTTTGGTCAAAGAAAAATAACAGATTTTCTTTCCTTGGAAAGCAGTCGTACCCTGATACAGCATACGTAACTGTTCCTGATGGTGTAACTGATACCAACAGCGGTGTGGCATTGAAATTCTTGTCTGGCGCCGGCGAAGATGTTGCTATGGTGCAAACAGGTGAAAATGATTTAGAAGAGCTTGTGTATACAAGCAGCGGCAGTACCAAGATGTATGTGTTCAATAATATGGATACCGACACATCAACCGTTCCGTTTATTGCTGAATATTCAGGAAATGCCCTTACAAATCTTGTAAATTACGGCAGAACCGCTTTAACAGCCGGTAGCTATGCTACCACAGCATCTAAGTCATTTGCGTTTAATAGCAGTAAAAAATATGATGCACTGTTTGTTGATTTCCCGTCACTGAAATCATATTATGTTGAATCAGAGTCGGAAGGAGGAAATTTGCCTGGCACTGATGAGACACTTGCATTTTCGCTTGATACATCCGGTGCTCTTTCAGGTGTTTCCACAGACGCAACTGTTATGACAGGCTCTAAAATTAAATTTGTTAAGCCTGTGGCTGAATCAGGAAATACAATAGTGTATTATAATAATGGGGTAGAAATCACCGACGGTATAGAAGATATGGGTACCTCAATCGCGCTGCCCGTTACAAATAAGGGTGAAAATGCCTTTGTTGCAGTAGAATATAACGGCACTACAGCAGTTAGACAATCTGCTGAGGTTGTTGTAACAGGCGAAAACCTTATAAATGTGAATAACGACACTTCCACCACAGCAACCACGTGGCCTGCTGAAACTGTATATGCCGGCTATCTTGCAGAAAACTCCGGTGCCACAGCAGAGCAGATTGCCACAGCGCAAAAGCTTTATGGCTATGTAGATGGCACTGCCACCAGAATCCCCTCACAAGGAACAACAACTGCAAGCGCCGGTTTGACCATAAATTTTGAAGAAGTAGATTATGCATATTATAATCTGGATTTGTATATAAACGGCTCGCTTGCCAGCGAAACACCCTGGTTCCTGCGATTTGGAGGTAATTATTGGAGAATCCGTAATACAGATAATCATATTCTTCTTGATAAAAGCTCAGATACTGGTGTGGCGCTCAAAGCTGATGAGTGGCAGGCTGTAACTTTGTTGCTTGACGGCACAGATGTAGATATTTATGTCAATGGCATTCTTGAAGGAAAAAGCTGTGTAGACTATAGTGCTACATCCGTTAAACTTTGGGAGGGTAGCACAAAACCGGATTACGAACCCAACCTTTATGAAGACAGAGCATCCTTTGCAAGAGGCAGTAAAAACATAGAATAACTTAAATAAAAGCCCCGCATAGACGGGGCTTTTAAGTTTGATGCTGATATTTGCAGAAAAAAACAGATTTTGAATGTAAACATATTGATATTTTGTATATTTTAAAATATTGACTTTGAAAATATAATATAATATAATAATATATTATAAATTCAGTATTACACAGGAGGAATAAGTATGCAGAATGATGTACGTCCTGAATCAATGGCACGTATAAATACACCTGAGCTTGCAAAAGCGTTTATCGATGAGCAGATAGCACAGGTTCGCGCGCAGGTTGGAGAAAAAAAGGTTCTTTTGGCACTTTCCGGCGGAGTAGATTCTTCGGTAGTTGCGGCGCAGTTGATAAAGGCAATAGGTAAACAGCTTGTGTGTGTTCACGTAAATCACGGTCTTATGCGTAAGGGTGAGAGTGAGCAGGTTGTAGAAGTGTTTAAAAATCAACTGGATGCTAATTTAATATATATAGATGCTACAGATAGATTCCTTGATTTGCTCAAAGACGTAGCAGAGCCTGAGCGAAAGAGAAAGATTATAGGCGGCGAGTTTATTAAGGTATTTGATGAAGAAGCACGGAAGCTTGAGGGTATATCATTTCTTGCTCAGGGAACAATCTATCCTGATATTTTGGAAAGCGACGGCGTAAAGGCACACCATAACGTAGGCGGCTTGCCTGAGGATATGCAGTTTGAACTTGTAGAGCCTGTAAAGCTGCTTTATAAGGATGAAGTAAGAGTAGTAGGAAAAGCACTTGGTCTTCCGTCATCAATGGTAGACCGTCAGCCCTTCCCTGGACCGGGTCTTGGTGTAAGATGCCTTGGCGCAATCACACGCGATAGACTTAACGCCCTCCGTGAAGCAGATGCAATCCTCCGTGAAGAATTTGACGTATGCGGTCTTGCAGGTAAGGTGTGGCAGTATTTCATAGCCGTTCCTGATATGAAAAGCGTAGGCGTTAAAAATGATAAAAGATACGAAGGATGGCCGGCAATCATTCGCGCGGTAAACACCACCGATGCTATGACAGCTACTATAGAAGAAATCCCCTATGAAGTTCTTCATAAGATAACAGCCCGTATCACAAACGAGGTAGAAGGTATAAACAGAGTGCTGTTAGACCTCACACCAAAGCCCGTAGGTACGATAGAGTGGGAGTAATTCCATAAAAATATAAAATGGTTTGAACCCCAGTGTTCAAGCCATTTTTAGCATTTTTAAAGACCGTTTTAAAATTGATTTTGACAACACTTTGGACAACGACAATTACCCAAGGTGACGGTTCTACTGTGTTGACAAGTGTTAGTTTGTATGTTTTTCTTGAGTAGAGTTGTATTGTAAAGAGCTCAAAGACTTAAAAGCCAGAGCAGAATATATCATATAATGCAATATAGAAGTTTAAAAAATGCCCGACCATCAGGTCGGGCATTACTCTTTATATATTGTTTTTTATCTCCTGCGCAAGCTTTTGTGCGCTCAATCCATAGATATCAAAAAGTTGCTCTGGCGTTCCCTCTGATATAAACATATCAGGAAATGCCTTGTTTATAACTTTAAACTTTCTCTTTTGCCTGAACGATTCTGCAGAGATTTTTTCGCCGACTCCGCCGGAGAAAATATTATCCTCTACCGTAATTAATAATCCTGTTCTGGTTGCACTTTCAAACACTGTTTCAAAGTCAATAGGGGATGCACATCTTAAATCTATAACCTCTGCCTCTATTCCCTCTTGCTTTAATAATTCCGCACATTCAAGTCCGCACTCCACCATTCTTCCCAGCGCTGCAATTGTAACATTTCTGCCGGTTTTTATAATATCAGCCTTCCCAAATGTGAAATCTTTTTTGGAAATTGAAGGAGAACAACCTTTAGGATATCTAATAGCGATTGGTCCATTGTGCTCAGAGACTGCATATTGAAGCATTTTATCAAGCATATAATTATCACAGGGGGCAAGGACTGACATATTTGGTATATGTGACAAATAAGAAATATCGTATATTCCCTGATGGGTTTTGCCATCATCTCCTACTATCCCTGCTCTGTCTATGGCAAACACAACATGCCTGTCTCCAAGTGCCACATCATGCACAATACTGTCATATGCTCTTTGCAAAAAAGTTGAATAGACAGATACTATAGGAATAAATCCCTTTTGAGCCAATCCCGCTGCAAATGTTACGGCGT
>JAZNZL010000118.1:0-4091 GCA_045594925.1 Clostridia bacterium | reverse complement strand
CCAAAAGGCTAAAAATGGTTCATCCATATCAAAACAGCGCACCAAACTTATTCCTTGTTGAAGGGATGAAAGGAGCTGCTCCGTCGCTGAAGATTGAAACACCAATATATTTGCGCAAGGAGGAAGAAAATGAATAAAGGCACATTATATCTTTGTGCAACTCCTATAGGCAACCTTGATGATATTACATATCGTGCAGTAGAAGCTTTAAAAAGCGTTAATATTATCGCTTGCGAAGACACAAGGCATACATTAAAGCTTTTAAACAGGCTTGAAATCAGTAAAAAGCTTGTGAGTTATCACGAACATAATAAAGTGTCAAAAGGTTTGTCCTTGATTGAAGATTTGCTCAATGGCAAGGATATTGCGCTTGTAACTGATGCCGGCACTCCTGCTATATCCGATCCTGGCGAAGATTTGGTTAAGCTTTGTATTGAAAACCATATACCGGTGGTTACACTTCCCGGTGCAGTTGCGGCTATTAACGCGCTTATAATATCCGGAATGTCCACAAGACGTTTTGCTTTTGAAGGCTTTTTGCCTGTTCCTAAAAACGAACGAGACCTTCATTTGAGTAAGATTTTGAATGATGAAAGAACTCTTATATTTTACGAGGCACCACACAGATTAAGCAAGACTTTGAAAGAGATGTACGCCGCTTTTGGCAATCGTAAAATAAGTATAATAAAAGAACTTACCAAGGTACACGAAACTGTGGTGCGTACAGATTTAGAAAATGCGTCCATCCTCTATGATGAGCAAACACCAAAAGGTGAATTTGTGCTTGTGGTTGAGGGATTAGATGCCAAACAGAAACAGCTTGATGATTTTGAGCTTGCTTCTTTAATCACAGTAAAAGAACATGTTGACAAGCTGATTGAAGAAGGATTAACCAAAAAAGAAGCAATAAAAAGAGCCGCCGAAGAACGTGGCGTGCCAAAAAGAGAAGTATATAATGAATATGAAAATAGTTTAAATTGATTACAAAGGTGATACGTATGAAGAACATCAGAAAAGGCGACATCCTTTATAAGGGGATGAAACGGGGCAGAAGAAGGTTTTTAATTATAAATATTATCGTAACTGTTCTATACATAATGTTTATGTCCAGAGCGATGCCGTTTGTTATAGGCAAGCTTCACGGACCGTATGAATTTAATTCACAAAAATTCTTTTCATCAACATCTGATATTGTCATAGATAAAGTAGTTGAAATGCTGCCTCGAGAAGATAAAGCTATACCTTCCTATACATTCCTTGAGTATAGCTATCAGGATGAAGTCAAATACAGATTCAATGTAAAATTTGATTCGTTGGAAAAGGTGTTTGATGGAATATCCGGTGACACACAGAGTGTAGGCTTTGAAAGTTCTTATAGATTTAACAGTATTTATCTTGGTAAAATAGGGGATAAAACTGTTCCTGTTTTGTGGGATGGCAGCTCAGATCCAGTTGCAGGAGCTTATGTAAGTGGAATTTTTACTCAACCGGCAAAAATTGTTGTTTCAAGAATTTCTCAAATTGTTCCTGAAAGGGGTCCTTTAAATATAAATGAATATGTATTTGACGCACGGGGTATAGAGATGGAAACTGAAAACACAGATATCCCCTTTGCCATTATGGGACTTGCACTTCTTGCGTTTTTATATATTAGGCTTATCAGATACTATATAAATCCTTACAACCATCCAACATATAAGAGAATAGAGAAATATGGTGATATTGATGATGTTGTCAATAAGATTGAAGACCAGTTTTTGAATGAAGAAGTAAAACGCGATGGTACAGAGTATTATACAACCGACTGGATAATGACTAAAGAATTTTTCAGCAATAAAATCAAGATAAATCACCGGACTTCCGGGAAATATTCTTAAACAATTAAAAGGTGCTGTTTGAATAACAAACAGCACCTTTTTTTACATCAATCAAGTTCAAATTGTCCGGTATACAGCTGATAATATTTTCCCTTTTGTGCAAGAAGCTCTTCGTGATTTCCCCGTTCTATGATTTCGCCGTTTTCAAGAACCATAATGCAATCGGCATTGCGTATAGTGGAAAGTCGATGTGCGATTACAAACACTGTGCGTCCTTCCATAAGCTTATCTAAGCCTTTTTCAATAAGAGCCTCGGTTCTTGTATCAATAGAACTGGTTGCTTCATCTAAAATCAGCACCGGCGGGTTGCTTACGGCGGTCCGCGCAATAGCTATGAGCTGACGTTGCCCCTGGCTTAAATTTGCACCATCAGAAGTGAGCATCGTATTATATTTTTGCGGCAGATGTTCAATAAACGAATGAGCATTTGCAAATTTTGCTGCCTCTATAACCTCTTCATCTGTTGCATCCATTTTACCATAGCGGATGTTTTCCATAACAGTACCCGTAAACAGATGAGTATCCTGAAGCACCATAGCCATAGAGTTTCTTAAATCGTCTTTTTTGATTTTCTTAATATTTATTCCGTCGTACCGAATTTTTCCTTCTTCAATATCATAAAACCTGTTTATAAGATTTGTAATTGTTGTCTTTCCGGCACCGGTAGAGCCAACAAACGCAATCTTCTGTGCCTGATTTGCAAACAAAGACACATTTTTAAGCACAGTTTTTTTGCCGTTGTAGCTGAATGTAACATTTTCAAGCTCCACTTCGCCTTTTAATGGTGAGTAGGTAACACTGCCGTCGCCGTGCTTGTGCTTCCAGGCCCATTTGCCGGTACGCACATTACTCTCAAGCATTTTCCCGTTTTCATATTTAACATCTACAAGATTTACATAGCCTTCATCGGTTTCACTTTCTTCATCAATAAGTGCAAATATTCTTTCTGCACCGGCAAGAGCAGCCAAAATTGAATTGAATTGCTGTGAAATTTGCGTAATAGGCTGAGAAAATGAACGTGTATACTGCAAAAACGAAGCAACAGAGCCTATATCCATCATTCCTGAAATCACCATCATCGCGCCGACAGCGGCGGTTACAGCATAATTGAAATATGAGATGTTTCCCATAATAGGCATTATGATAGTGGCGAAAATATTTGCCAGTGTAGCTGATTTTCTGAGTTCGGTGTTGAGTGTTTCAAAATCCTCTTTAATATTTTCTTCTCTACAGAAGACTTTGATTACTTTTGAGCCGGAAATCATCTCTTCGGCATATCCGTTTAAAGCACCCACGGCTGCCTGTTGCTTTTTGAAAAACCGCGCGCTGCGCTTGCCTATAAATTTAACAATAAACAACATTACAAACAGCATCAAAATTATAAAAACAGTAAGCAACGGGCTTATAAACAACATCATAAAAAATGTGCTTGTAACAGTGATGCTTGATGATATCAGGTTGGTAAATCCGTTTGACATCGCAATACGTAATGTGTCAATATCATTTGTATATAAGCTCATTATATTGCCGTGAAGATGTGTGTCATAATATTTTATAGGCAAATCCTGCATTTTGTTAAAAAGGTCAGTTCTTATAGCAAATAAAGTGTTGTTTGTAACAGTTGTCATTATTCTACTGTACGCATAGTTCGAAGATGCACCTACAACATAAACTATTGCCATAATGAATAACATTTTTATTAGAGGGATAAATATGCTTAGGCTCGGCGTTTGACCTATAATAGGCACAATACAGTTGTTGATAATGGGTTTTAACATATACGTTCCCAGTACACTTGCGGCGGAACTGAGAAGAACGAGAACTGCAACGACAGTAAGTGAAAGCTTGTTTTTGAACATATAGCCAATAACACGTTTAAATGTATCACCGGCGTTTTTTGGCTTGGCAAAGCTTCTGTTAATTGGCGGCATATTCATCAACCCCTTTCTGCTGTGCGTTGTAAACGTCTCTGTATATCTCGTTGTTTTCAATAAGATATTCGTGAGTACCGATATCAGAAATTTTACCGTCATCAAGAACAATAATTTTATCAGCATCGCAAATAGAAGAAATTCTTTGAGCAATAATGATAGAGGTTATATCGCTCAGGTTGTTTTTAAAAGCAGTACGAATTTTTGAATCTGTAGCAGTATCTACAGCGCTTGTGCTGTCATCAAGAATAATTATCTTCGGATTTTTAATAAGCGCCCGTGC
>JAZNZL010000117.1:0-4780 GCA_045594925.1 Clostridia bacterium | reverse complement strand
AAGCACTGCACCAAAGAAAAAAATTGTGCTTACTGTTTCCTCAAAGCTTAAAAAGCTTCGCTTATGCTTTGCAAATATAACCGTCACTGCCCTTTGCACCGCAAATACAGACAGTGCCGACAGAAAGCTCTCGCCAAAATTCATTATCATATCATAGGCAAGCAAACCGCCCTTTGCAGAGGCAGCTGTGTTCATTAAAAACAGCGTACCCCCTGCAAGAGAAGCTTTTACGGAGGTGTGTAGTTTTTTATCCCACAAAATATTTACACCGGCAACAATCGATGCTGTTAAAACATAGCTCATAGCAACCGATGGCGGATGGCTTAAAAACGAACCCACCGCCACTGCCGCAAGAGACGGCATAAGATTTTTAGCAGAGCATACCGCTGTAAAAAATGCCGTTCCAAAGGGACTCATAGCCCCTAAAATTTTTACTGTTGACAAAGCAAAGGCAGTAACAGTATGCATAAAAACCGTTAGCTCAGTATTTTTAATTACGCGCTCTAGTGATACTCGCGCATTTTTAATCAATTCTTTTATATTTACCGACGGCAGCTTTACAGCTGACGGCTCTTTCGTTACGGTTTTAGCCATTACTATCACTCCTCGGATTTGATAGTAACATATATTATATGTAAAAAAATGTAAAAAGTTGCTCCCCTCACAAAAATATTTTTCGCAACTTTCGACATTTCGTTTTCGTCCTTTGGACATTTCAGTTATATTTGACTTATGCAGAAAAAAATGGTATAATAAGCTGTCATTAAGTTTTGTTTTTATTCTTTCAGCGGGAAGTGATTATCTATGAAAAAGCAAGGGAGTTTTTCATTACTTAAAAGGGTTTTCCCCTATTTCTCCAAATACAAAGCTATTATGTTTGCAGACCTTTCCTGTGCTACGCTTTCGTCTTTATGCGAGCTGTTTCTGCCGCTTATTGTACGCCACATTACCGCAAGCGTTCAGCAAGACCCGGCATCTCTGGCTGTAAGCACAATTTTTCTGCTTGGCGGGTTCTATATGCTGCTTAAGGTTATTGATACCTCTGCCAGCTATTATATGGAGTCTATAGGTCATATTATGGGCTCAAGGATGGAAACCGATATGCGCCGCGACCTGTTTGCCCATCTGGAAACGCCTTCGTTTTCTTACTACGACAACACAAAAATCGGTCAGATTATGACACGTATAACCTCCGACCTTATGGATATTTCCGAGTTTGCACATCACGCGCCTGAGGAGTTTTTTATAACGACAATAAAGCTTGTGGTATCGTTTACGGTGCTTTCATCCTTTAATGTTTACCTTACGCTTATAATATTTGCAATTCTGCCGGTTATGGTTTATATATCATACAAATTCAACAGACGGATGAAAACCACATTCAGAGAATCACGCAAACAAATCGGTGAAATAAACTCGCAGGTTGAGGACAGCCTGCTGGGCGTACGTGTGGTTAAGTCCTTTGCCAACGAGGAAGTAGAAAAACAGAAATTTGAAAAGGGCATTTTAAAATATCTTAATATTAAAAAGAATATGTACCACTGTATGGCGGGCTTTCACAGCACCAACAAGATTTTTGACGGTATTATGTATATTGCCATAGTTATTGCAGGCTCACTCTTTTTGCGTGAGGGCAAAATTACTCTGGCAGACTTTACGGCTTATCTTTTATACATCAATACGCTTCTTGGCTCAATCCGCAGAATCATTCAGTTTATGGAGCAGTTCCAGAGGGGTGTTACCGGTATGGAGCGATTTACAGAGATTATGGACGTGCCTGAGGATATCAAAGATGTTCCCGATGCAAAAGAGCTTGAAGCTGTTACAGGGGATATAGAATTTAAAAATGTCAGCTTTACTTACGAAGCTGAAAAGGGAAACGTTCTTACAGATATAAACCTTAAAATCCCACAGGGTTCAAACGTGGCGATAGTGGGTCCGTCAGGCGGCGGAAAGACCACTCTGTGTAATCTTATCCCGAGATTTTACGAGGTTACAAGCGGTGAAATATCTATAGACGGAGAAAATATTAAAGCATTTACACAGCACTCACTCAGGCGTCATATAGGCGTGGTACAGCAGGACGTGTATATGTTTTCGGGAACGGTTGCTGAAAATATTGAATACGGTCTGCCCGGCGCCACACGGGAACAAATCGAATATGCAGCAAAGCTTGCCGGCGCTCACGAATTTATCAAATCTCTGCCAAACGGCTATGACACTTATGTAGGCGAACGGGGTGTTAAGCTTTCAGGTGGACAGAAGCAAAGAATCAGTATTGCAAGGGTGTTCCTTAAAAATCCGCCGATTCTTATTCTTGACGAAGCAACAAGTGCTCTTGACAACGAAAGCGAAAAGCTTATACAGAAATCATTAGAGGACCTTTCTGTAGGCAGAACAACCCTTACAATTGCCCACAGGCTTTCAACAATTGTAAATGCTGATACGATTATAGTTCTTACCAAAAATGGTATTGAAGAATCGGGAAATCACAGTCAGCTTATGGAGAAAAAGGGTATATATCACGACCTTTATATGCTGTCTGTAGCAAATAGCGAGGAGAACGCAGTATGGAATGGCGCCAGATAATAATATTTACCTCTACCGAAGGCATTGATATTGTATGCGACAGGCTGGAGGATGCTGGGATATCCGGATTTGAAATAGAAGACGAAAAGGATTTTAACGAATTCCTTGAGAACAACACAAAATACTGGGACTTTGTTGATGAGGAGCTTTTAAAAGAAAAGCAGGGCGAAACAAAGGTTAAGGTGTATGTGGAAGCTGACGAAAATCTCAATTTAAGGCTTGAAGCAGTTGAGCGTGCGATGGCAGACCTTAAGGCTCAGGATGAGAAAGGTGTATTCGGCTCTCTTAAGGTGGAGAGCAAGAGCCTTTTTGAAGAGGACTGGGCTAACAACTGGAAGCAATATTTTAAGCCCATAGAAGTAGGCGAAAGCATCCTTATATGTCCCCAGTGGGAGGATGTGCCACAGGGTTGTGACAAAAAGGTATTCAGAGTAAATCCCGGTATGACCTTCGGCACAGGCACACACCACAGTACGCAGATGTGCATTGAGCATCTTGAAAAGGTTATATCAGGCGAAGAGCAGATGCTGGATATCGGTTGCGGCAGCGGTATTTTGTCTATCATATCCCTTATTCTCGGTGCAAAAGCCGCAACAGCTGTAGACATTGACGAAAACTGCGTCCACGTGGCATACGAAAATCTTGATATGAACGGCATCGACAGAAGCAAATACACTGTTTTAAGCGGCGATATATTATCAGACACAGAATTATTTGACAAAATCAATACACGCAAATATGACGTGATTGCAGCAAATATTGTAGCAGACGTTATCATCGCACTACTGCCCACAGCGGAAAAGCTGATTGCCACAAATGGCACATTTATCTGCTCCGGAATTATAGACGAACGGCTTGAAGATGTTCTTGCTGCCATAGGCAAAAGTAGTTTTGAAATTATAAAAGTTATTCACAGCGGCGGATGGGCATCCGTTATGTGTAAATTTATCGAAAAATCTTGACTTATGCAGTGCAGATTGTGTATAATGAATTGTATGAAACGGAGTGATGCTGATGCACAGGTTTTTTGTGGACGCCGGTGCTATTGAGGATAACATTGTTTCTGTTACAGGAGATGACGTGGCACACATCACAAAGGTTTTGCGTCTTAAATACGGTGACGATGTAACCGTTTGCGACGGAAACAGAATGGACTATCTGTGCAAGGTTGAATCGGCTGACAAAGCCCTTGTGACTCTGCGGATATGCGAAAAAATCCCCAATGAAGCCGAAAGTAAAACGAGCATTACTCTTTATCAGGGTGTGCCGAAATCCGATAAAATGGATTTGATCATACAGAAATGTGTGGAACTTGGCGTTTGCAGGATTGTGCCTACCGAGTCTGCAAGGTGCGTTGCCAAAATAAAAGACGGCGACAAGAAAAGATTGCGCTGGCAGAAAATTGCCGAAGAAGCCGCAAAACAATGCGGAAGAGGTATTATACCCCAAATCGGCGATGTTTGCACATTTTCCGAAGCGATAAACGCAAATCACGGTTTAAAAATTATGCCCTACGAATGTGAGAAAGACGGCAATTTAAGTGCCGTTCTCCAAAGCATTTCAGCAGGGGAAGACATAGCCATATATATAGGCCCTGAAGGCGGTTTTGAGCAGGCAGAGGCAGAGAATGCCACAAATGCCGGTGTTAAAACAGTTACTCTGGGCAAACGCATTTTAAGATGCGAAACAGCAGGTATTGCAACCGTATCGGCTATAATGTACGGGTTGGGCGAATGGAATATCTGAATTAAAAGGAGATAGTTTTATTATGAAAAATATCGAAGCTAAAAAAATCAGAGAAGCACATACAAACAGACTTTTAACCTCTGCTACAGTTTCTCTGTCGCTGATGCTGATTCTTTTGTTTGTGCACAAGGGTCAGGGATATGCCCACACAATTCTGCAGACACAGACGGCTGTCCTGATACTTGCAATAGCTTCTGCAGTAGCAGGAATTACTATTGCGGTGTTCGGCGCTGTTAAAAATAAAAAACACCTCTTTGAATATGCGGCAATATCAATCGTGATGGCTTTGTGCTTTTACTGTCTCCACGGTGTAGGATTTATCACAATCAAGCTTGCTAAATACATCACTGCTGCTATTTTAGTAGCATATCTAGTAATAAGCTTTGTATACCATACAGTAGCACCAAGAATTAAAAAGTGATTTTAACACATACTAAAAAACGGA
>JAZNZL010000116.1:0-10709 GCA_045594925.1 Clostridia bacterium | reverse complement strand
TATCCTCCTTATATTTAATCCCTTGGGACTTTTTACTAATTTAGTTAGCAATTGCTAACTGTATGTCAAAAACTAAAGCGCATTATATCAGCGATAAACTTTAAATCTTGATAGCCTGCGCCAACTGATTATCAATATTATATCTGCCGTCTTTTATAGATACAATACAGCCGCCCTTTATATGCGACACTACTGTTATCTTCTCTCCGCTATAGCAACCCAGCGAAAACAAAAACGCATCAAGCTCCTCGTCGTCTGTTTCTATATTCAAGATGGTATATTCCTTACCCTCTTGCGCCTGAGTTAAATTCATAATGCTCACAAAAATCACCTGATTCCAAACTATATATATCAATCCAGTTAGCGCTTGCTAACTGAAACCTTTAAAAACAAGTTAGCCTCTGCTAACCTTTATTATTTTAGCATTTTGTGGAATTTTTGTCAATACTTATTTTAATATTTTTTCGTGTTTTTTGTATCTATTGCTTTTTGTGTTTTTTTATGTTAATATATATTTAAAATAAAGTTATTTTATTACTTTTTTAAAGGAGCTGGTATTCTTTGAAAGAATCAGGCGAAATGTATCTTGAATCCATCTACGTTCTGTGCCAGTCAAAAAATACTGTTCGATCTGTTGACGTGGCGGATTTTATGAATTACTCCAAGCCAAGCGTCAGTCGTGCTGTTGGACTTTTAAAAAAGCACGGATTTATAACTGTGGACAAAGACGGGTTTATCTCTTTAACTGAGTCCGGCAAGGCCACTGCAAAAAACATATTTGAAAGGCACACTGTACTGACGGATTTTCTTGTTTCCATTGGTGTTGACAAGGATACCGCTTGCGAAGATGCCTGCCGTATGGAGCACGTTATAAGCGACAAAACATTAAATGCTATGAAAAAGCATTTGAAAAAATAAACATCCAAACCAAAACCGAATCACTACAGGATTCGGTTTTTTATATTATATCTCATTGTGTATCAAATCCTCATAGGATTCCCTTTTCACTGCTGTATAAGCTTTTCCTTTACTTACCATAACTACCGGCGGTTTTGGGATTTTATTATAGTTAGATGCCATTGTATAATTGTACGCACCGGTACACAGAACAGCAAGGATATCACCCTGCGACGGATGCGGTATTTTTACATTTTCCTGAATAATATCTCCACTTTCACAGCATTTTCCTACTACGGTACAGGTGTAATTTTTATCTCTCAACACTTTATTAGCAATTTCTATTGTATAAGGTGCACCATAAAGAGCGTATCGGGGATTATCACTCATTCCACCGTCCACTGCAACATATTTTTTATATCCGGTAATCTCTTTGACACTGCCCACAGTATATAGAGTTATACCACTATCTCCTACTATGCTTCTGCCCGGCTCAAGTAAGATTTCCGGATGTTTCAATCCATAAGACAAACATTCTGTTTTTATTGTATCTGCCAGCATTTTCACTGTCTCCTCTATATCAGGCTTATCATCTGCTTCAACATACCTGATACCAAATCCCCCACCAAGGTTAAGCACCGACGGCTCATATCCGGTAATCGCCTTTACATCGCCTGAAAACTTAATCATAACCTTTGCGGAATCACAAAACAGTTTATGGTCAAAAAGCTGTGAACCAATATGGCAGTGATATCCTTCCAAAGCAATATTTTTGCATGTCAAAGCGAGCTTTACAAATTCTTTAGCCTGACCTGTTTCTATTGCTACACCGAATTTAGAATCAACCTTTCCGGTGGCAACTGCCTCAAAGGTATGCGGATCAATACCGGGATTAAGTCTTAAAATCACCTTCTGGGTTATACTGTATTTACCGGATATTTTGTTTATATTACAAAGCTCATAAGGATTATCAGCGACAAAGTATCCTACACCAGATTTAATGGCATAATCAATTTCTTCAAAAGATTTATTATTACCGTGAAAATATATTCTTTCAGCCGGAAAGCCAGCCTTCAACGATGCATAAAGCTCTCCCCCTGAAACCACATCAACACACAGCTCTTCTTCGTTAATAATTTCATACATACGTACAAAAGACGAGGCTTTACTCGCATATAGAATTTTTGCATTATCAAAATACTTATCTGCAAGAGCTTTATACATCCTGCATTTTGCACGTATTCTATCTTCATCCATAAGATACAATGGTGTTCCATATTGTTTTGCAAGTTCCACCGTATCCATATCGGCAAAGGTAAGATTTCCGGATTTGTTAACTGAAAGATTATCAGCAAGAAACATTTTTTCCTCCTAAAACTAAAATGGTTTCTGTTACTTATGCAAAACTGCCTTTACATAATTCTACGCATTTTTCGGCAAGATGTTCGCAACAGTCTATTAAATTTTATTGCCACAGAAAAATCTGTGTGTTATAATACATTATCGGGGGTGATATTATGTTTGACGCAGAAATTGGGTTTCTCTTATTTTTACAAGGTGCAAGGACAGATTTTTTAAACATATTTTTCGAATTCATTACCACATTGGGCGAAGAAACCATATTAGTTATTATTATGGCTTTTACATATTTTATGTTTGATAAAAAGCTTGCCTCTAAAATCCTTTTTATAACCTCTATGTCTTTAGGCATTAACGGCATTATAAAAAACTTTGTGAAAAGACCGCGTCCGTTTGCAACTGGTAAAATTATTTGCCTAAGAGCCGACACCGCCACCGGATACGCCTTCCCCAGCGGTCACACCCAAAACTTTGCCACCTGGAGTATGGGATTTGCTTATCACTTAAAAAAGCGTTGGATGATTATCTGTTCTGTTCTACTTACAGCATCACTTGGATTTTCAAGAATGTATCTGGGTGCTCACTACCCTGCTGATGTTATATCAGGTGCTGCTTTAGGATTTTTATTCGCTGTTTGTGGTAATATCTTATACGACCGGTGCAAAAGCAAAAATGCTCTGCATTATTCTGCGCTTGCGTTAATGGTGCCTTTTGCTATATATTTTTTATATGCTCCTGACCCGCTTTTTGAAGACTTTTTCAAATTTATGGGATTGTATACAGGTTTCGTTTTTGCATACTCATTTGAAGAAAAATTTGTTGGTTTAGAATTTGACAGTTCTTTTTCACGCAAGCTGATTCGTGTTGTTTGTGCAACTCTTGTGGCGTATATACTTAACAAATTATTCAAAACAGTTATATTCAGCGGGTTAAGGATTTCTCTTTTATGGGATTTGGCAAGATATATGATTTTATCATTTACCGTATTTGCACTATGCTCGCTGGCATTTAAAAAATTACGATTATAGAGAAGCAAAGGTTTGTCTTTATGACAAACCTTTTTAATTTTTTGCCGCAAAGTCCACCACATCTTTTATATGCATCTCCCAATACTGCCAATCGTGCTTACCGGGACCTTCATCATAAATATATTCAAAGCTTTTTTCCTTTATAAAATCTCTGAACTTCACATTTGAATCATAAACAAAGTCTTCAGTACCGCACGCCTGATACAATCTGGGTAATGGTTTGCCGCTTTTTAAAAGATTATTCACAAGGTGGCGAAGGTCATATTCACTTCCCTTAAAATCTTGCGTTCCGCCTGTGATGAGATAATTATCACGTTCCCAGAAAGAGTCTTTCAAAACCGACACATCCACAGCACCTGAAAGTGAAGCTGCTCTACCGAATGTTTCAGGGTTTAAAAGCGCTATTCTAAACGCGCCATAACCTCCCATTGACAATCCGCCTATACAGGTATTATCTCTTTTATCGTTTAAATGAAACATATTTCGGGTTATCTCTACAAGCTCTTTTGAAACATACGTATAATAATTTCTGCCGTTTATCATATCAGTATAAAAGCTTCTGCCTCCATCCGGAATAATTACCGCTATTCCTGCTTCCTCAGCGTACTGCTCAACATTTGTTCGACGAATCCAAGAGGAATAGTCATATTTCATACCGTGAAGCAGATACAGTGTTTTTATATTTTCATTCTTCTTTTGCGGTATTACTGCATCAAACCAGGTCCACTGCTTAAGCGATGACGAATATACCGAGCATTTTAAATATGCCAATTCTAATCAACCTCTCATTCATATTCTTTTTATATTATTTTACAAAAACAAAGATTTATGAAATTATCCGTTTTTTAAAAAAGCCCTTTACAAATTGATTTTTTTATAGTAGTGTATTTAATGTAAGATTTTTTTGAAGAGGGTGCATTTATTGGAAAGAATTTGTCGCTTATGGCTGATTGCAATCGCGCACATCACCAAAAATGATATGTCTGCGTTACTCCAAAAATACGGAAGTGCCGAAGCGATTTTTAATTTAAGTGATGAAGAAATCCGAAGCATCTCATTCTTAACCGACGAAGAAAAGGACTGTCTTTGCCTGAGGGAAACTGACCTTGCTGAAAATTATCTTGAGTATATTGCCAACAACAACACAAGATTTTTAATCCCTGATGACGAGGATTATCCACATCAACTTTTTAACATAAGCAATCCCCCTCACGGGCTTTTTTGCAGAGGCAGCTTTGTGGATATGAACAGCAACATTCTTATCGGTGTGGTGGGCGCCCGCAAGTGTTCTCAATACGGATACGAATGTGCCAAGGTTATATCAAGAGATGCTGCCAGAGAAGGTGCTGTGATTGTAAGCGGTATGGCTGTGGGTATAGATTCGGCAGCGCACGAAGGCGCTTTGGCTGCGAAAAGACCTACTATAGCTGTTCTCGGATGCGGTGTAAACGTTATATATCCTTCATCCAATCACAATCTTATGAAGCGGATTATGGAAACCGGTATGGTCATCAGCGAATATCCAGTAAACACCAAGGCGTCAAGGTACACATTCCCTGAGCGCAACCGTATTTTATCGGGAATATCTGATGCTGTGATGGTTGTTGAAGCATCATTAAGGAGTGGTTCACTGATTACTGCAAGATATGCACAGCAACAGGACAAGCCGATTTTTGCTGTTCCGGGAAATATTAACAGCAATTTATCAAAAGGCACCAACGGACTTTTGAAAAATGGTGCTTTCGTTACAGAATCCGCTGAGGATATAACCTCACATTTTTCTGAAAGGCTAAAAGTTATAAAAGACAGTATGCCCCCTGAAAAAATTTCCCAAAATGAATATTCTTTTATGTCCGGCGATAATAATGATAATGAAAAGCTTATATATTCGCTGCTTTCTTCTGAACCACAGACAGTTGATGAGCTTTCAATTAAATCTGATTTACCTCCGCAGATAGTAACCACCACATTACTTATTATGGAGCTTAACGGAAGAGTGTCATCTTATCCGGGAGGAAAATACAGTCTTTCAATCCAATGATTTTACAACCAAAAGAGAGAGGGTTTTTAAATAAATGGCAAAAAATATGGTTATTGTAGAGTCGCCTTCAAAGGCGAACACCATTAAAAAATATCTTGGCAAAAACTACGATGTTGTTGCCAGCGTGGGTCACGTGGTGGATTTACCCAAAAGCAAACTGGGTATTGACACTGAACACGACTTTGAACCGAAATATATCATAATACGCGGCAAGGGCGAGCTTGTGAAATCGCTGAAAAAGACTGCCAAAGCCAGCAGCAAAGTATATCTTGCTACTGACCCTGACCGCGAAGGTGAAGCTATATCCTGGCATCTTGCAAATCTTCTGGAAATCCCTGAAAACGAAAAATGCCGTATTACTTTTAATGAAATTACAAAAAACGCAGTAAAAGCTGCTATCAATGAGCCAAGAACCATTGACAGAGATTTAGTTGATGCTCAGCAGGCGAGACGTGTTTTAGACAGAATTGTGGGCTACAAAATAAGCCCCCTCTTATGGAAAAAGGTTAAAAAAGGTCTTTCTGCAGGGCGTGTGCAGTCTGTGGCTGTTAAACTTATATGCGACAGAGAAAATGAAATCTCTGCTTTTATTCCCGAAGAATACTGGAGTGTTGATGCTCTTTTAGTACAGAACAGAAAAAGCTTTACCGCTAAGTATTACGGTAAAAACGGTAAAAAATTTGTTCCCTCCTGCAAGGAGGATGCTGACAGAATTTTAAAAGAGCTTGATGGTGCTGAGTTTAAAGTTACAGAAGTTAAAAAAGGCAAAAGGGAAAAATCCCCTGCTCCACCATTTACAACAAGCACTTTGCAGCAGGAAGCCGGAAGAAAATTAGGCTTTACCACTCAAAAAACCATGAGTGTTGCACAGCAGCTTTACGAAGGCATTAAAATTGACGGTACTGGTGTGGTTGGTCTTATTACCTATATGAGAACCGACTCTTTAAGGATTTCCGAAGATGCTCAGGCTATTGCTCGCACTTTGCTTAAAGACACATACGGCGAAGAGTTTATAACAAAGGTGCCGAGAAAATACAAAACCAAAAAGAATGCTCAGGATGCGCACGAGGCTATACGTCCCACTATGCCGGAGCTTACTCCCGCCAAAGCAAAGGAAAACCTCTCAAACGACCAGTTCAAGCTTTACAAGCTTATATGGGAACGATTTATGGCAAGCCAGATGAGCGATGCTGTTTACGATACTGTTTCAGCTACTATTGATGCTAACTCTCACACTTTTAAGGCTAATGGTGCAACATTGAAGTTTTCAGGATTTACGATGCTTTATGTTGAGGGCAGTGACGTGGAAAAGGAAAAGGAAACTTCTCTGCCCGAGCTTAACGAGGGTGATATTCCAACACTTAAAGAACTTAAAAGCGAACAGCATTTTACACAGTCCCCATCAAGATACACTGAAGCGTCACTTGTTAAGGCTCTGGAGGAAAAGGGCATTGGCAGACCGAGCACTTACTCGCCTACGATTGCAACAATTATTGCAAGAGGATATTGCGTAAGAGAGAAAAAGCTCCTTATACCTACTGAACTTGGTATTATTGTTACTGACCTTATGAAAGAGCATTTTACTGACATTGTTGACGAAAAGTTTACTGCTAATATGGAGCAGCAGCTTGATGAAATAGAAATCGGAAATGCGAAATGGAACAGGGTTATTGCAGATTTCTACCCCAAGTTTTCTGACGACCTGAAAAAAGCCGAAGATAAAATCGGTCAGGTAGAGCTTAAAGACGAGGTTTCAGATGTTGTTTGTGAAAAATGCGGACGTCTTATGGTTTACAAGCACGGCAGATTTGGCAAATTCCTCGCCTGCCCCGGTTATCCCGAGTGCAGAAACGCCAAACCGATTGTTAAGGAAACCGGTGTAAACTGCCCTGATTGCGGTGGAAAAATAATTGAAAAGAAAAGCAAGCGGGGAAAGGTGTTTTTCGGTTGCAGCAACTATCCACAGTGCGGATTTACGTCATGGGATAAACCCCTTAACGAAAGCTGCGCAAAGTGCGGCAGTATGATGTATCAGAAAATAGGGCGTTTCAGCAAAAAATATTGTCCGGTTTGTGATGCAAAGGATTCGGGCAAATAATTATAATATCTAAAAGAAGCGCTGTGAAACGCTTCTTTTTATATACTTACTACGTTTAAAAATGCACCAGATTGGAGATTAATATGAAAGTAAACGTTATCGGTGCCGGCCTCGCAGGTTGCGAAGCCGCCTGGCAACTGGCAAATGCGGGGATTGATGTTACATTATACGAGCAGAAACCTACTCACTACTCCCCTGCTCACTCTTTGCCAACTATGGCCGAACTTGTATGTTCAAACTCTCTCCGTGCTGCGGGGTTAGAAAACGCTGTGGGACTTTTGAAAGAGGAAATGCGTCTTTTAGGATCCTTGATTATGGAATGTGCAGATGCAACCAAGGTTCCTGCCGGCGGAGCTTTAGCTGTTGACAGAGAACTTTTCTCACAGATGATAAGTGACAAGATTTCTGCTCATAAAAACATAACTGTTATAAACAAAAGGATTGAACAAATCCCTCAGGATGAATATACCATTATTGCAACTGGTCCTTTGACAGACGGGAAATTATACGACAACATACGTTCGTTTTTCGGCGATGACGATTATCTGCATTTTTACGATGCAGCTGCTCCCATTATTGAAAAAGACAGTATCGATATGAGCAAAGCTTACTATGCTGCGCGATACGGAAAAGGCGGCGCAGACTATATAAACTGTCCTATGACTAAGGATGAATACACTGCATTCTACAACGAGCTGATAACCGCTGAAACCGCACCTGTTCATGGTGCAGACGAAGGAAGCGTATTTGAAGGATGTATGCCGGTGGAAACTATGGCTAAGCGTGGAGAAGATACTCTGCTGTTCGGCCCCTTAAAGCCCGTCGGTCTGGAGCATCCGGAAACCGGTGTATTGCCTTATGCAGTAGTTCAGCTCCGTCAGGACAACACTGCGGCTACAATTTACAACATTGTAGGATTTCAGACCAGATTAAAATTCGGTGAACAAAAAAGAGTTTTTTCTATGATACCTGGACTTGAAAATGCTTCATTTGTGCGATACGGAGTTATGCACAGAAACACATTCATAAATTCACCGCTTCTTTTAGATTCTTTTTATCGCACCAAGGCAAACCCAAAGATTTTCTTTGCCGGACAGATAACCGGTGTTGAAGGATATATCGAGTCAGCTTCATCAGGTCTTTTAGCAGGTTTTAATCTGGCAAGGCACTTAAAGGGCGATGAGATGATTGACTTTCCCTCAACAACTGCAATCGGTGCGCTATCACACTACATCAGCAATGGCTCTACAGGTAAATTCCAGCCTATGAATGTTAATTTTGGAATCATAGACTCACTGGGCAAAAAAATTAAAAACAAAAAAGAAAAAAATTTAGCAATAAGCCAAAGAGCTATTGATGCTATTAAAAATATTATTTCAGAAAGGACTGACTGTATATGAAAATCTCTAACGACATAATCTACATCGGCGTTAACGACCACAAGATTGACTTGTTTGAAGGACAGTACAAGGTTGAAAACGGTATATCCTACAACTCCTATGCTGTTATTGATGACAAAATCGCTATTTTTGACACTGTAGATGCAAACTTCACTCATCAGTGGCTTGACAACATTGACACCGCTTTATCATCCCGTACTCCGGACTATCTTATTATTCAGCATATGGAGCCGGACCACTCTGCAAGTATTGCTGCATTTATGAATTTATACAAAGATGCTACTATTGTTTCATCAGAAAAGTCATTTACAATGATAAATCAATTTTTTGGCACTGACTATGCCGATAGAAGAATCATTGTTAATGAAGGCGATACATTATCTCTCGGCAGTCACTCACTTTCATTTGTTACCGCACCAATGGTTCACTGGCCCGAAGTTATTATGACTTACGAAAGTACAGAAAAGGTACTTTTCTCTGCTGACGCATTCGGCAAATTTGGTGCGTTGGACGTTGAAGAAGACTGGGCTTGTGAAGCAAGAAGATACTACATCGGCATTGTGGGAAAATACGGACAGCAGGTGCAGAATGTGCTTAAGAAAGCAGCTGCTTTAGACATCAATACAATTTGTCCTCTGCACGGCCCTGTATTAAGCGAAAATTTAGGTTATTATCTTGATTTATACAACACCTGGTCTTCATACGGCGTGGAAACAGACGGTATTATGATTGCATACACCTCTGTATACGGCAACACCAAAAAAGCAGTTGAAAAGCTTGCTGAAATGTTACGTACAAAGGGTTGTCCAAAGGTTGTGGTTAATGATCTGGCACGCTGTGATATGGCTGAGGCGGTGGAAGACGCTTTCAGATACGGAAAAATCGTACTCGCCACCACCACCTACAACGCAGATATTTTCCCATTTATGAGGGAATTTATCAATCATCTTACGGAACGCAATTTCCAGAACAGAACAATTGCCTTAATCGAAAACGGCTCCTGGGCACCAAATGCCGCAAAGACTATTAAGGAAATGTTTAAGAAAAGCAAAAACTTAAGCTATATAGAGCCTGTGGTACAGATAAAATCAGCACTCAACAGTGAAAGCAGTGAGGCTTTGGAAAAGATGGCTGATGTGCTTTGTCAGGAGTATACTGCACGCAACAGCAAAACTGCTGACAAAAATGATATGACTGCTTTATTTAACATTGGTTACGGTCTTTATGTGGTTACATCTAACGACGGCAAAAAAGACAACGGGCTAATACTAAACACCATATCTCAGGTTACAAACACCCCAAACAGAGTTGCTGTCACCATAAACAAGGACAATTACTCTCACCACATTATAAAACAGACAGGCATTATGAACATAAACTGCTTATCCAACGATGCGCCCTTTAAAATATTCGAAAATTTTGGATTCCAGAGCGGCCGTGCTGTTGACAAGTTTGAATCTGTTGAGTTTCTACGTTCTGATAATGGTCTGCCTTTCCTCACAAGATACATCAATTCTTTTATGTCCTTAAAGGTTATTCAGTATATTGATTTAGACACGCACGGAATGTTTATATGCGACATTACGGAGGCAAGAGTGATTTCATCATCACCTACTATGACGTACACCTATTATCTTGAAAATGTTAAACCAAAGCCCGACACCGGCAACAAAAAAGGCTTTGTATGCAAAATATGCGGATATGTTTATGAAGGCGATACTTTACCCGCAGATATTATTTGCCCGTTATGCAAGCACGGTGCCGCTGACTTTGAGCCTATTGAATAATTCAAATCACAAATACCATACAATATAAAAAAAGCGTATGTTTCTTTCGAAACATACGCTTTTTTATCTGTTTATCGTTTAAAAATTACATTTTAATAT
>JAZNZL010000115.1:0-4510 GCA_045594925.1 Clostridia bacterium | reverse complement strand
ACTTGGGGAACACGCTGTTCTGATATATTCCGGCTGGTCCGCCTGTGGCCATAATTACATTCTCACAAACGAATATCACAACACCGTTATTTTCTTCATAAAGTGAATTTTTATCAATACCAACTGCGCCGATAACCTTTTCATCCTTTGTGATGAGCTTTACGATGGTAGTATCATCAATGATATCTATACCCTTTGTTTTGACGCTTTTTTCAAGTGCTTCTGTCATAAACTTTGACGTGAGAGGTCCTGCAGAGCTTGCGCGCTTATGTATATCGTGGTCTGTCATATATCCTACGAACTCTCCGTAAAGATTTGTAGGAAACGGAACGCCTAAGTTTGCAAGCTTTATAAAGCTCTTCGCCGAGCAGGCTGCTTCTATAAGAGCGTGCTCGCCGTTTACTCCTTTACCCGCAAACAAGGATTTCGCCATATCTGCTACGCTGTCTTCCTCTGACGAAGAAAGTGACAGCTTATAGTATGTCTGCTTATCACTGCCGGTATTTCTCGACGTACCAAGATTTACACCCTCAGTAACCATTGCTATATCTGTTACGCCCAAGGTATGGAGCCAGTCTGCCGCGTTGAATCCTGCACAGCCCGAACCGATAACAAGTGTATTCATAGTATAGCAGGGAACTTTATGTCCTTTTACTTCTATAACAGTTTTATTCATTATATTCCTCCGAATTAAAGTCTCTGTATATGGAAACCACCGTCTATATCTACAGACTGACCAGTCACATAAGGAAGAGCTCCTGAGCAAAGCACATATACGCCATTTGCTATATCCTCAGGTTTACCCCATCTCTTAATGGGAAGAAGTCCGCCGTCTATAAGGGCATCATACTTTGCCTGAACGGTAGATGTCATACCTGTTGCTATAATGCCGGGTCTGATTTCATTAACCATTATGCCTTCACCGGCAAGACGGTCTGCAAAAAGCTTTGTAATCATAGATGCGCCCGCTTTTGAAATGCAATATTCACCACGGCTTGTGGAGCTTGTATATGCTGACATAGATGAAATATTTACAATATAGCCTCTGATTCCGTCTTCAATTTCGTTCTTTATCATCTGGTTTGCTACAAGCTGTGTTAAAAACAATGTGCCTTTGGTGTTTATTCCCATTACAAAATCATAGCTTTCTTCGGTCATCTCAAGAATATCTGCTCTTACTCTTGGCGCAACACCTGCAACATTTACTAAAACATCTATTCTGCCATTTACAGCAACTGCCTCTTTTACAAGGTTTTCTCTGTCGGATGATTTAGAAAGGTCGCCCTTTACATATTTGAAATCCGGTGATGCAATTTTTCCTTCATCGGCTACATCCATTCCTACTACAAAATATCCTTCATTCATAAGCTTTTCAGCTGTAGCATAGCCTATGCCGCCGTTACAGCCTGTTACTATTGCAGTCTTTTTCATATTATCTTATCCTTTCTGCTTTAAACTTTTATTTATTCATACAATACTGCTTATACAAAGGCATATATACCTCGCTATCCTTAATAACGCAGCCCGCTACTCCGCCAGCTCTCATAAGCTCGGTACATTTTCCGCAAGTTATACAGCATTTATTCTTTTCAAGCTCGCCCTTATGGATAAGGTCATTTGCAAACTGCGGATACGCAAAGGCTTCTCTGCCAAAGCCCTGCATTGTCATCATTTCCGCATCTATTGCGCCGGCAGCAAGGTTTCCGGAATACTGGCGCATATACGAAACACCTGAACCCATAACCACCAACGACGGAAATGCTTTCTGCACTTCGCCAACACATTTATACATTCTGTCAACGCCCACAAGAGGATGCTCGCCTGAAATTGCCGCTGTAGCATCAGCAGGTCTGTTTACAAATGAATTTACATAAGGGTTACCGATGGTAACGTCCACCATACCAACACCAAGCTGATTATGTAAAATATCTATAAGCTTCAAGGGTTCGGTCAAGTCTACCTCTTTGCCGCAGCCTTCCTTTACACCCCAGCCATAAGGATACTCAAATCCGTCATAAACATTCATTCTTGTAGTAACGATAAAATCTTTACCGGTAGCTGCTGTAGCATTACTGATACCATTACGGAGAAGTCGTGTTCTGTTTTCAAAGCTTCCGCCAAAGGCACCTTCTCTGGTATATGCAGAAAGAAGCTCAGAGTTGAGATATCTATGGCAGCACTTAACATCTATACCGTCAAAGCCAGCTTCCTCCGCCATCTTCGCCGCTTTTCCGTACTGCTCCTCGAGTGCAAAAAGCTTATCATCGGAAATTATTCTTGATTTATCTATAGGATTGTCCTTTTCAAACAAAGGGTTATTATATGCAATCAAAGGTGCAGGTGTACCTGTTGGCTTTGAGTATCTGCCTGAATGGGTTGCCTGCATTATAATAATCGGCGCAAAGCCATTCTTCTTCATTGACAGCTCGCGTATTCTGTCATTCATTCTTTTGAAATCGTCTATGTTATTCTCTGTAATAAAAAGCTGACGCGGATTTGCTCTGCCCTCTTCCACAATCGCTACTGCTTCTGCCCACACAAGTCCGGCTCCGCTTTCTGCAAATCGGTCATAACGCCTTAATGTAAGCTCATCAGGCTCACCTGTGGCTGTGCCGTCACAGCCCTCCATCGGCTGAATGGCTATTCTGTTGGGCACTGTTACATTGCCGATTTTAACCTCATCCTTAAGGCAGGAAACATCCTGCGACAAAGGAAGGTTTTTCAGCCCCATTTCATTTATCTTACTTTTAAGCTCTTCAATAGTTGCGTAATTGAATTTAGTATCTGACATCTGAAACACCTCATATTTTATTCTGGTGGATTTACACAAACCCACTTACAATCATACACATTCATTCTATCATATTATTTTCCAAAAAGCAACGGTTTTACCGAATTTATATAAAAATAAAACGGGTCAAAAGACCCGTTTTTAAAATTACATTTTCTTATTCTCAAATTCTGCCCGTTTTCTGATATCCTGCATAAGTGCATCAAAATTAGCAGGTGTAAGGGACTGGTCACCATCACAAAGTGCACACTCGGGGTTATTATGAACCTCTATTATAAGACCGTCTGCACCGGCAGCTACTGCTGTTTTTGAAAGCTGAGGCACAAGCCAGGACACACCAGAGCTATGGCTTGGATCAATAATAACCGGCAGATGCGAAAGCTTTTTAATAAGCGGAACAGCTGTGATATCAAGAGTGTTTCTTACAATAGTTTCAAATGTTCTGATACCACGTTCACAAAGTATTACATTATTATTTCCACTTGCCATTATATACTCAGCACTCATAAGCCATTCCTCAATAGTATTGGCAAGTCCTCGTTTTAAAAGTATTGGCTTATCGCTCTTTCCAAGTTCTTTCAAAAGCTGGAAATTCTGCATATTTCTTGCGCCAACCTGAATAACATCCACATCAGCAAACAAATCTATATGTTCTATTCCCATTATCTCTGTAACTATCGGGAGTCCGGTTTCTTTTTTAGCCTCAAGCAAAAGCTCTATTCCGCTACCCTGAAGCCCCTGAAACGAATAAGGCGAGGTTCTGGGCTTAAACGCGCCGCCACGCAAAAGTGTTGCTCCGCTTGCCTTTACTGCCTTTGCAACCTCTATTATCTGCTCCTCACTCTCTACCGAGCAAGGTCCGGCTATAACATTAAAATAGCCTTCGCCGATTTTTGCGTTACCAACCTCTACTATAGTATCCTCCGGATGAAACTTCCTGTTAGCTGCCTTATATGGCTCACTGACACGTTTAACAGTATCTACAATATCATTGGCAAGAATTGAATCCATATCAACCCTGGAGGTATCACCGATAAGCGCAATTACTGTATCATAATGACCAAGGTTTACATTTGTGGAAACACCCATAGCGTGGAACTTATCTATAAGCTCCGAAACTTTTTTCTGAGGCGAATTCTGCTTCAAAATTACGATCATTTCTTCTTCACTCCTCTTCCCATAAGCACACGCATTAGTACACAGGAATTTACAAAATTATAATGTAGTATTATAGACCCATTTTTTAAAAATGTCAATATTTTATCTGTTATATTCCTTGATTTTTCTATCTATATTCCTCTTTGCATCTCGTTCTGCTATCGCATCTCGCTTATCATACAGCTTCTTTCCTTTTACAAGTGCAAGTTCAAGCTTTATCCGTGAACCTTTCAGATACACCTTAAGCGGAACAAGTGAATACCCTGTTTCCTTAGTTTTACCTATAAGCTTACGGATTTCGTACTTATGAAGAAGAAGTTTTCTCTCTCTTAATGGGTCACGATTAAAGATATTACCTTTTTCATATGGGCTTACGTGCATATTCCTCACATAAACCTCTCCATTTACAAGATGAGCATAGCTATCCTTTAAATTAACTGCACCCGCGCGTATTGACTTTACCTCTGTTCCTACAAGCTCTATTCCGCACTCATAAGTGTCTTCTATGAAATAGTCGTGATACGCTTTTTTATTCTGTGACAAAATTTTTACATTGTCTGC
>JAZNZL010000114.1:0-1962 GCA_045594925.1 Clostridia bacterium | reverse complement strand
CCTGCCGGAGATACATGCTTAAACGATGTTGCTGACGGCAACCCAGTAGCCTTTTTCAATTCTTTTACAAGCTGATAACCGTTAAAAGCATCAAGCAGGTTAATATATCCGGGACGTCCGCATATTACCTCTATAGGGAGCTCTCTGCCGTCTGCCATAAATACTCTTGACGGCTTCTGGTTAGGATTGCATCCGTATTTTAACTGCATTTCGGTCATAATCTTATGTCCTTTCTGATTAGTTATTTTTATTTATAATTCTTGTTTCTGTTTTACCCGTGGCAATATCAATATATCTTACAAAAAGCGATACCTTATTATCCTCATTAAGAGATGTCCACAATCCATCAGTAAAATCATCTATACTGTTTGGAATAGCTACCAATGTAGGTTCGCCCTCAAACGAAGGCAAAGGATTTCCATCACCCATATATGTATGGATAAAATGACCTTCGCCGCACACTGGGTTTTTATATGAATACGTAAATCTTAAGCAGGAATCGGGATTACCGTTATTGCTTTTAAGAATAGACATAGCATAGCTGAAATTGCCCTCAAATACGTTCATAATACCTGAAATTCTGGGAGTATAGTTTGGAGCGTCATCCTCAAACTCCCTTGTACGCAAGCTCTGCTCAAATGTCATCTGCTGATTCATAAGATTATATATAGTATCTGTCTGATCACCGTTTGTTACGATGGTTTTGTTACCAAGTACACGTACGGGAGCATAGATAATAAGATGCGGATCTGTCAGTTTTGACTCATCAAAGGCTTGCGTGCGGATTCCGTTTCCGTCTTCAACAAAAACTCTGTTTCTGCTGTTTTCACTTCTGCCCATTATGAAATATGCAGTTACTGCGTATTTACCATCTGCACTTTGACCGATAACAATACCTCTACCGGGATATGGATTTGATTTTAATTGATCATAAATATTTATCTTTTCCATTACTCATTCTCCTAACTTGATTTTTCCACTGCAAATAAGCTCAACTGCTTCGGGAAGTATTTTCCATTCTGCTTCCTCCATAACCCGCTTCTGCAACGTTTCCGCAGTGTCGTCCGGATTTATATAAACAGCTTTCTGCAAAATGATTTTTCCGCCGTCTGTAATTTCGTTTACAAAATGCACAGTAGCACCTGTTACTTTTACGCCGTAATCCAAAGCTGCCTGATGCACTTTCAAACCATAAAACCCATCACCGCAAAAAGCCGGAATTAACGACGGATGTATATTGATTATCTTATTTTTATAAGCGCTTAAAAGTTTATCACCAACGATTGAAAGATATCCTGCCATTACTATTAAATCAACGTTATGCTCCTTCATATGATTGGCTATTGCTTCATCACAAGCATCTTTAGAAGCATAGTCTTTTCTTGAGAAAACCGCCGCGTTGATATTATTCTCTTCAGCTCTTACAAGTGCATAAGCGCCTTCCTTACTGCTTACAACGGTAACAATTTTGCCAGACTTAACAATACCGCTTTTACAAGCATCTATAAGCGCCTGCAGATTGGTTCCGCCGCCGGAAACCAACACACCAATATTTAGCATATTTCCACCCCGTGCTCGCCATTTTCAACAGTTCCGATAACATACGCATCTTCGCCGTTTGCCTTAAGGATTTCCATCGCTTTATCTACGTCTTTTTTATCAACCGCAAACATCATACCTATACCCATATTATATGTACCAAACATATCTTTTTCGGGGATATTTCCTGTTTCTGCAATTACTTCAAATATAGGAAGAATCTTCCAAGAGCCTTTTTTGATTACGGCTTTCTTATCCTTAGGCAGCATACGCGGAATATTTTCATAAAAACCGCCACCGGTAATATGCGAAATTGCTTTGACTTCTACATTTTTAATAACATCAAGCATAGGCTTTACATAAAGCTTTGTGGGAACCAAAGGCGCTTCTGCAACTGACATACCAAGCTTCTCGTTATACTCC
>JAZNZL010000113.1:0-3513 GCA_045594925.1 Clostridia bacterium | reverse complement strand
GCCTAAAACAAGTAAAATCGCTCTTTTTCTGCGTTGTCGGTCTTGAAATACGTCAGTATTCCTGCGACCTTCCGCCTTGAAAAACAAACAATTTTATTTTGTTTTAGGTTCAAAGAATTTTCGGCGCTGTGTTTTTGCGACGATGCGAGGCAAAAACGCAAGCTAATACTGACGCATTTGCGAGTATTTTAACAAAGCAGTGGCGTAAAAACACGCACCCAAAACGGGTTCGGATATTAACGCACCTGCTTATCGTCAAAAAGTTCAGAGAGCTTATTAAGTATAATGCCCTTGACCTGTTCCAAATTGCCCTCTATGGTAATTCCGGCAGCTCTCATATGACCGCCGCCGCCCAAAGAAGCCGCAATTTCCGATACATCAACATTTTCTCCTGAACGCAGACTCACCTTAACACAATCGCCTCTCTTTTTCAAAAACACGCCCACCTCACTGCCCTCAATGGCGCGAGGCAGTGAAACCAGAAAATCTGCATCGTCAGGGCGCATACCCTTGCCGGCAAGCAGCTCGTCAGTTATGGAAATAACGCAAACTCTGCCGCCAAAATGTGTTGTAAGTGTACCTGCCACATCCGAGATTATCTCTATTTGTTTTTGAGTGTAAGTGTCAAAAAGCTTTTTGTAAATACCCACGCTGTCAATCCCCATATCAAGAAGCGACGCTCCTGCACGCATCGTATTTCCGGTTGTGCTTGAATATTTGAAACCGCCGGTGTCTGAAACTATGGCAGTGTAAATGCATTCTGCTGTTTTTATATCAAGCTTATCGCCTAAAAGCTCTGCCGCAAGATTGTATATAATCTCGCCGGCTGCGGCAGCTTCGGGGAACACCGCATTTACCGAGGCAAAGCCTTTGTTTGTGCGGTGGTGGTCAATACAAAGCGTATTTGGGCAAGCACTAAACCGATCACTGCAGCAGGACAGTCTGTCTTCTCCGGCACAGTCTAAAGCGATGTACGCATCAAAAGCAGTGCTTTCAGAAACTGATTCGGGAGTCCACAAAAACTTAAGGTTGTTAGGGTAGTCCTCAAAGCCTATTTTAACAGCAGCCTTTTTACCCAAAGCGCACAGAATATGCCACAACCCCAGACAAGAGCCTATGCAGTCGCCATCAGGATTTGCGTGACCGATAATAGCAAAATTATCGTTAGCTTCTATAAAAGCTTTTACATTGGATAAATCCATTATAATTCACCCTCGTTAATTTTGTGGATTAAATCGTTAATGTGCATACCGTAGTCAACAGACCTATCCAGCACGAATGTAAACTGTGGAGTAATACGCAGATTGAGTCTTGCAGATATTTCACGGCGGATAAAGCCTGAAGCGCTTTTGAGCGCATCAAGAGCAGCTTTTTTCTCTTCCTCACTGCCCATAACGCTAATGTGGGCTTTTGCGTATTTAAGGTCTTTTGTAACATCTACTGCAACTACGGAAGTCATAGAGGGAATGCGAGGGTCTTTAAGTGTGCGTATAACCGCGGCAAGCTCACGCATAACCTCTTCTTTAATACGTTCTAATCTGTTATTAGCCATTGTTAAAACCTTTCTGAATTATCTTTCGATTTCTTCCATATCGAATGATTCTATTATATCGCCTTCTTTGATATCGTTGAAGTTTTCAATACCGATACCGCACTCGTAGCCTGAAGCCACCTCTTTGGCATCGTCCTTGAAACGCTTAAGGCTCGAAAGCACGCCTTCGTGGATAACTATACCGTCACGGACTATACGTACCTGAGAATTACGCTGAATCTTTCCGTCCTGAACATAACCGCCGGCGATGGTGCCCACGCCTGAAACCTTGAAGGTGTTTCTTACCTCTGCGTGACCGAACACAACCTCTTTGAATTGCGGGGCCAGCATACCCTTCATAGCCGCTTCGATTTCTTCAATAGCGGTATAGATTACTCTGTATGTGCGGATATCAACGTTGTCGCGTTCAGCAGATGACACTGCCTGAGCGTTGGGACGTACGTTAAAGCCGACTATAATAGCGTTTGATGCTGAAGCGAGCATAACGTCGCTTTCAGTGATACCGCCCACGCCACCGTGGATACAGCGAACACGGATTTCTTCGTTAGAGAGCTTTTCAAGTGACTGGCGGACAGCCTCAACAGAGCCTTGAACGTCAGCCTTAACTATGATGTTAAGCTCTTTCGTTTCGCCTTCTTTAATCTGGTCAAAGAGTGCATCCAAAGATACAGCACGGCGTGCCTGGTTGCTCTCTTCTTTAATCTTCATCTTTCTCTTTTCAACAACCTCACGTGCTTTACGTTCGTCGGTTACTGCATAAACAAGGTCGCCGCCATCGGGAACTTCGCTTAAACCGATAATCTCAACCGGCACAGAGGGGCCTGCCTTTTTAACCTGATTACCCCTGTCGTCAACCATAGCTCTGATTCTGCCCACAGCAGTACCTGCAACTACGATATCACCTACGCGCAAGGTACCATTCTGCACAAGAACAGTCGCAACAGGACCTCTTCCTTTGTCAAGCTGAGCCTCAACAACAGTACCCTTACCCATTCTGTCAGGGTTAGCCTTAAGCTCTTTCATATCAGCAACGAGAGTTACCATTTCCAGAAGCTCATCAATGTTTTTGTTGAATTTAGCTGAAATCGGCACACAGATTGTATCTCCGCCCCATTCTTCAGGAACAAGGTCGTATTCTGTAAGCTCCTGCTTGATTTTGTCAGGGTTAGCACTTTCTTTGTCAATCTTGTTTATTGCAACAATAATAGTAACGCCTGCAGCTTTTGCGTGGTTAATAGCTTCAATTGTCTGCGGCATAATACCATCGTCGGCAGCAACTACAAGGATTGCAATATCAGTTACCTGAGCACCGCGAGCACGCATAGCAGTAAAGGCTTCGTGACCGGGGGTGTCGAGGAAAGTGATTTTCTTATCGTTTATACGTACTCTGTACGCGCCTATATGCTGTGTAATACCGCCGGCTTCCTTTGCTATAACGTTTGTATTTCTTATAGCGTCAAGGAGTGATGTTTTACCGTGGTCAACGTGACCCATAACAACAACAACCGGTGAACGGGGTTTTAAGCTTTCGGGAGAATCCTCAACATCGTTGAAGAGTTTGTCTTCCTCAGTTACTATAATAAGCTTTTCAACAGTAAAGCCCAAATCCTCACCAACTAAGGATGCGGTATCAAAGTCTATATTCTGAGAAACAGAAGCCATAATACCCAGCTCAAAGAGCTTTTTAACAACTGTTGTTGCGGGCACCTTCATAAGCTCGGCAAACTCGCCTACAGAGATTTCATCAGGAACCTCTATAACAGAGGGTTCTTTTTTCTCTTCTTCTTTTTTCTTCACGGGAGCTTTGGACTGTGTTACAGTCTTTTCCTGCTTTTTAGGACCTTTTTTAATCTTCTGCTTTTTCTCAGCTTTGTCGTTGATGTCCATATCAACAAGCTTTTCTATTTTTTCTGTGTCAAGCTTATCAAGGTCAACCACATTCTGACGTGTATCAATAGTCT